>NZ_JBHVRN010000001.1:0-72899 GCF_042885775.1 Paenarthrobacter sp. NPDC058040 | reverse complement strand
CCTTCGGCGGGGGGGGGGGGGGGGGGCGCGGTGGGGGGGGGGGGGGGGGGGGGTGGGTCCCCCCCGCGGGGCCGGGGCGCGGGCGCCCCCCCCCCCACGGCTGCCAAGCGTTCGGCCACGGCCTGTGGGCGCACGTGGGTCTCCTGGTTGAGCGTTTCGCAAGGAATTTCTCGTGACCGGTGTGGCTGGAGCAGCGAAGTGCATAGGCGTGAACACGTCTGCATGAGGCTGAATTGTTAGGGTGAGGCGCATGGATGCGGATGACCTGGCCTTCAGCGAATTCACCAAACTGCGCTCAGCCGCGGTGAGGACACTCAGTGGTCGCGTGCTGGAGATCGGTTCGGGACGCGGAGCGAATTTTGCTGATCTCGACTCGACTGTGGAGTGGATCGGCCTGGAACCGGGTGCCCGCACGCACGCTGCGTTGTCGGCCAACGCCAGAAAGCATGGACATCGTCGTGAACCCCTGCTCGCGACGGCGGAGGCCATTCCACTTGCGGACAACAGCGTGGATGCAGTCCTCGGAACGTTCGTCTTCTGCTCGGTGGACGACCCCAACCAGGCAGCGGCTGAGGCATGGAGGGTTCTCATCCCCGGAGGGCGGATTGTGCTGGTTGATCACGTGCTCTCCCAGTCGAACGCAGTCAGTCGCTTCCAACGAGCAGCATCGCCGATCTCTGCAGCCTTGAACCGGGGGTGCCGGTGGGACCGGGAAATGGCCCTGCATGCCGAAGGGGCCGGGTTCCAGACGGTCGACATCCGGAGGTACCGGGTTTCGACGGGCATTCCGGGAGTGAGAGTTCCGTGCACCATCTATGAGGGTCTCAAGGTTTGAAGAAGTGCATCCCTGCGTGGTGTGCTGCGGCACATTTTCACTACCTCCATGATTTTTGCATCACCTAATTTTGGGTTTTTACCACCTAATTTCGTTCGCGGTCCTCAAGAACCGCTGAGTTAGCCCCAATCGGAATCCAGCAACAATACGGAGGAACGAAGGATGACATTCAATGCTTCTCAAATTCGCGAGAAGAGGATTCTTCCTGCAGTGCTGATGGCAGTAGGTGGCATTCTCTTCATCGGCTGGATAATTGCCATGTATGCCATGGGACTCATCATTGATGAGCAACAACTTGATCCTAGTGAGACTCCTCTCCACCTGATGTGGTACGGCGGAATTGCCGGCCCCGCTGTCGCATTCTACGGAGCCTGGCTGCACCGGAAACCAAAAAACTAGAGCCCAGCACTGCGCCTTTCTCAGTTCCGGCAACGATACTGGCGCTCTGGAAACCCAGCACCAGGGCGGACGGCGAGTAAACCGGGATTAGTCACGCTCGGGCGGTCTACCACCGCAGGCCGAGCGACCAACCCATAAGGTTCCACCGGACCACTTCGCCCAACACCAACTTGTCATTTCGGAAATTTCCGACATATCATCATCACGTGCTTCCCGACGTCTTCGGCGCCCTCGCGAATCCCTCGCGTCGCACCATCCTCGACAGCCTCCTCGCTGGTCCCCTGTCCGCCGGGGAACTGACTGGACGCCTGGCACTCAGCCGCTCATCGGCGTCGGAACATCTGACAGTCCTGAAAGAGGCCGGACTGATCCGCGAAGAGCGGCAGGGCCGGCACAGGATTTACCACCTACAAGCCGCGGGTCTGAAGGAAGTCAGCGGCTGGCTGAAGCATTACGAGCAATATTGGAACCAGCGGCTCGACGCGCTGGGCGAACTACTGGATAAGGAAAACCCATGACTGAGAACACCATCCGCCTTGAGCGCACCTTCGCCCACTCCCCCGAGGCCGTTTGGGCAGCTCTGACGACGCCGGATCTCCTCGCCAAGTGGTGGGCGCCGGGCGACATCGCACCCGTGGTCGGCCACCGCTTCACCATGGACATGGACCGGTGGGGCCAGCAGCAGTGCGAGGTCACCGCCGTCGAACCCGGCAAGTCAATCACGTTCGTCTTCGCAGAAGGCGTCCTGGACACCACCATCACCTGGGCGCTGGAAGCTACGGAGAACGGCACCACCCTTCACTTCGAGCACGCCGGATTCAACGTGGATACCCCGATGGGTCGCACGGCCATCGAAGGCATGGGCAACGGCTGGCCCGGCCTGATCGCGCGGATCGATGAGGTGCTGGTCAACGCCAGCTAAGTCGGCCTGACCCCTAACAAAACCAGCCCGATCGGGCTAAGCTCCCGTGCATCGTGTGATGGCTATGTTGCTAATGGGGGTAACAGTGATGAACCGATCGAAATCGCCGCATAAAGGTCCACTTTTCCTGGGGACAGTCCTGGCCACAGCTGCAGCCCTGTTCTTCAGCCCAGTGACTCCCGCTGCCCACGCCGATCAAACCGGCGGCCGCGCGTTCAACAACTGGGACCGCATCGACATCAACACCGGCTACTACGACGACGTCCTGGCCCGGGACGCGGCCGGCGATCTGTGGGTATACGCCGGCGATGGTCGTGGCGGCTGGAAGAAGCCCCGCTTCAAAATGGGTGAGGGCTGGAACGTCATGACCGCGATCATCGGCGCAGGGAAATTCCAAAGCGAGTTCAGTGACGACCTGCTGGCCCGCGATCGCAATGGCGATCTGTGGCTCTACCCCGGCACCGGCGGCGGATCGCTGAAGCCGCGCACGCAGGTTGGCACGGGCTGGAACGCCATGACGGCCATCATGGGACCCGGCGATTTCGACGGCGACTACTGTGCCGACGTCATCGCCCGGGACGTGCAGGGACGCCTCTGGTTGTACCCGGGCGACCACCAAGGCGGCTGGCACCCCCGCGTTCAAATTGGCGAAGGATGGAACGTGATGACAGCCCTGATCGGTCGCGGCGATTTCAACGAAGACGGGAAACGGGACGTCATGGCGCGGGACACCAGCGGCCGACTCTGGCTCTACCCCGGCGACGGCAAGGGTGGATGGCTGCCACGTATGCAGGTGGGCGAGGGCTGGAACACCATGACAGCCATCATCGCCACGGGCAGATTCGACGGGAATTACCCCGGGTATTCGCAGATCATCGCCCGCGACACCAACGGAGACCTCTGGCTCTACCCCGGCGTGGGCAGCCGCCACTTGGAACCGCGGAAGAAGATCGGCGAAGGCTGGAACGTCATGACGGCGCTGGTTTGATCCTGCCTCGTTACTCGGTAGGCAGCCCTTCGGCTTCAGCGGCCGCAGCTACGATCGCGGCATCATCCAGCCCACACGCACGCAATGCCGTTGCGGCAATCGCTTCCGGATACGAAGCATCGGGCTCACCGGATCGGCGGAGTTGACTGATCAACTCCGTCAGGTGGATCAGGATTGCGCCCAACTGCTCCTCTGAAAGCGACGATGCAACCGCCTCGGAGCAAGCTGCGGTTCCAAGCCGACCATAAGCGGCCTGCAGCTCTTGGCGCTGAAGGCGGAAGTCGTCGTACCTCTCCCCCTGGACCTCGGGAAGCAGCCACAGGATGGCGAAGTTGTGGGTAGCCCTCATGAGCGCCTTCGTATCAAAAACCACCAAGGCGTGAAGCGCGGCGGCCGCACTGGCGGTGTCCGGCACGAGGCCCTCAAGATGGCGGACAGCGTCCAGCCCAGGCCGCACTGAGGCGGTCAGGAGCTCGTCAAGGATGTCCTCTTTGGTTGCGAAGTGGTAGTACAACGACGCCTGGCGAATGCCCACGCGCTCCGCAATCGCCCTGGTTGAGGTCGCACTGAATCCGTTGGTGGCAAAGAGCGCCGCAGCAGCGTCCAGGATCTGCTCCCGGGGCGGGCGTTCAGTGTTTGAGTCGGGAACACGGCGCGGACGCCCTGAGCGGACAGCTCTTACTTCTGCAGGCATTTCACCATCCTTTCAGGAAAATAGTATCTATCACTTGACAGGTATTCCAGCAGGTGGCAATCTCGACTCAAGCGAAAGTGTTGACTCCGTCACAACGGACACGAGCAGCGAGCTGGACAGGCGCGAAACCAGACAACGGATCGGAACCTGCCGCGGACGCTTCGCTCACCATCAACGTCGTCCTCAATGACGGCAGCGAGCCTCAAACACATGACAAAGCACGGAACGGAAAGACCCCTTGATCAGGTCACAGCTCTCTTTGAAACCCCACCCTGGCTGCGTGCAGAAGGTGCTGGATTTCTATAAGGACCGCGAAATCCTCAGCACTTCCATGGCCCAGGCCGGATGCCTGTCGGCAGAAATCCGGGTGCCTTTCACGGAGGAAAACCTCGTGGTGGTCAGCGCAGTCTGGGAATCACGGTCGGCCTACCAGTCCTGGCTGGACAACCCGGCACGGGCACTCAGCGTGACGGATCTGGAACCGCTGCTGGACCACCCGGATAACCAGCTGGGCAACGCGGAGCTGTCAGAAGTCCACGACTTTCGCAGTGCTGCCTCCGCTACCCCGGAATTACCAATGAAGAAGGATACAAAATGACCAAGGCCCTACGGGTTGGAGTAGATATCGGTGGAACCTTCACCGACATCGTGGTGCAGGACAAACGCGACGGCACCACTGTCCTCCACAAAACCCTCAGCACTCCGGAGAACCCGAGTATCGGCATGCTCCGTGGCTTGGACGAGCTCGGGATCACCGACGATATCGAGTTCCTGGTCCACGGAACCACAGCCGGACTCAATGCTCTCCTCTCCCGCACAGGCGAGCGCATCGCACTCATCACTACGGCCGGATTTGAGGATGTTCCCATCCTGGGCCGCGGGGGCAACAAAGAGATCTGGAACCTGACCCCGGGACGGTTCAAGCCGTTGGTGGCAAGCGAAGACATCGTTGCCGTGGACGAGCGGACCCGCTTCGACGGTTCCATCGAGCGCCCCTTGTCACAAGAAGACGTGCGGCGCTTAGCGGACTGGCTCAACAAAGAGGGCATCACCAGCGTGGCGGTTTCCTTCCTCCACGCGCACCGGAACCCGGCCAACGAGCAGAAAATGCGGGAAGGACTCGCGGAACTGGTTCCGAATGCCTCCGTGGTCCTTTCCCACGAAGTAGCACCTGAACAAGGCGAATTCGAACGGACCTCCACCACCCTGGCCACGGGATACGTCGCAAGGACCGTTGACCGCTACCTCTCCGCGCTCACCACGGAGCTCGACGAACGCCGATGCACGGCACCGCTGCAGGTCATGCGTTCCAGCGGCGGCATCTGCTCGGCAGAACTTGTGGCGCGCCAACCCATCCAGACCATCCTCAGCGGCCCCGCGGGAGGCGTGGTTGCGGCCGAAACCTTGTCACAGTCCCTCAACAGGCCCAACCTCATCGCGATCGACATGGGCGGAACGTCTTCAGATGTCAGCCTGGTGGTTGACGGCCGGATGACCCTTGCCACGGAAGGTGAAATCGCAGACCAGGTGATGCGCATGCCTGTGGTGGAACTGCACACCATCGGCGCAGGGGGCGGTTCCATTGCGCGCGCCGAAGCCGGCGGCCTCCGGGTTGGCCCCAAGAGCGCCGGATCCGATCCTGGACCGGCGTGCTACGGCCAGGGCGGAACCGAGCCCACGGTCACCGACGCGCAAGTGGTCCTGGGCAGGATCGATCCTGGATGGTTCCTCGGAGGCCGCATGAAACTCAGCCTCGAAGCTGCGGAGATGGCCATGGGCAGGCTGGGCAAGGCCCTGGAGATCCCGGCACAGACCGCAGCCGAAGGCATCATCGCGGTGGCCAACGGCATGATGGCCAACGCCATCCGGACGCTCACGTTGCGCAGGGGCATCGATGCCCGCGACTTCTCACTGGTCGCGTTCGGCGGGGCCGGGCCGCTCCACGGCGCCGCCCTCGCGGACGAACTCGGCATCCGCGAGGTGATCGTGCCCTTCGCCACCGGCGTGCTGTCAGCCTGGGGCATGCTCCACGCCGATATCCGGCACGACGTTTCCGCTCCGGTCCCCGGCCTCGCGGATGACCCCGAGGTCCTGCAAGCATTCCGCAGGACCGCCGAACAACTGCAGGCGCAGGGTGCTGGACTGCTGGACGCCGAGCGCGTCCCGGCAGCAGAACAATCCTTCAAACTCGCAGCGGACATGCGCTATGTAGGGCAGGAACACGCCATCTCGGTGGAAGTCGCCGCCGGGGAGGACTTCGTCGCGCTGTTCCACGAGGCCTACCGGCGCCGGTACGGGCATTCGATGCCGGATTCTCCGGTGGAATTCGTCAACGCACGACTTGCCGCCGTCGGGCGTGTCAGTTCCGCACCCACCGAACCCGACAACAAGACTCAAGACCCGCCCGCCGAATCCGTACGGAAGGTTCGCATGGACGGCGTCGATCATGACGCGCGGGTGGTGCACCGCAGCGCCCTTGGCGCCGCGGCAGTTGACGGCCCCGCCGTCATTCAGGAAGACGGCTCAACCACCCTGGTGCCGCCGTCGTGGCAGGCAGTCCAAGGCCCTATCGGCACCATGATCCTCAGGAAGGTCGGCTGATGAGCACCGACGTCGTAACAACAGAAATCGTCCGCAACCTCTTCCTGTCCGCTTCCGAGGACATGCATGCCACCATCGTGCGGTCCGCCTTCCAGCCGCTCCTCTACGAAAACGAGGACGCCGCCGTCGCCATCCTCGACCGCAACGCGGACGTGCTGGGCCAGTCCAGCGGCTTGCCGCTGTTCCTGGGAAACCTTGACGAGGCCATCAAAGAGACCTTACGACGGCGGGGCGGCACCGATTGGCTGCACGACGGAGACGTGGTGATCCTGAACGATCCGTACATCCAGGGAACCCACGTCAACGACGTCACCCTGTTCGCACCCGTCCATGACGAAAGCGGGATCATCGGCTTCGTCGCGGTCCGCGGTGACGTCACGGATGTTGGCGGCAAGGACCCCGGCGGCGGCACCGAAACCACCGAGGTGTACCAAGAAGGCCTCTTGTTGGGGCCCGTCAAAATCTGCACAGCGGAAGGCCCGCAACAGGACATCATCGACATCATCCGGCGCAACAGCCGCAGCGGCGAGATGATTGTTGGCGACATCAACGCCATGATCGCCGCTTGCCGGATCGGCCAAAGGCGAATGCTGGACATCGTCAGCCGCTTTGGGATGGACGCGGTAGAGCAAGCGCGGGATGAGATTTTCCGTCAGAGCGAGGAATCAGACCGCCAAACCGTCGCAGCCATCCCCGACGGTGTCTATTCCGGAATCGGCTCCATGGACAACGACGGCATCGTCCTGGACAAACCCGTCACCATCCCCATCAAGATCACCGTCCAGGGAGACCAACTCACCGTGGACCTGACCGGCAGCCCGGATTCGACCCTCGGCCCCATCAACTGCGGCCGGGCCCAAGCCGTTGCCGCTGTCCGCGTCGCCTACAAGCTGTTGTTCGCCCCCGAACGGTCGTTCGACGGCGGCTGCTTCCGGAACGTTGAGGTGCTGACCCGCCCGGGGTCGGTGCATCACGCGGAAGAGCCCGCGGCCTGCGGTTGGTATTACACGACGCTTGGGCTTCTGGTGGACCTGTTCATCAGCGCCTTCGCGGACGTTTTGCCGGGACGCGTCACGGCCGCCCAATTCGGTGACTCGATGATCACCTACTTCGCAGGAAACGACCTCCGCGGCCAGGACTACCTCTGCGTCGAAGCCCATGCCGGCGGTTGGGGTGCCTCCGCCCATGCAGACGGAGCCGACGGACTAATCAACGTCCTCAATGGCAGTTTCCGGAACACCCCTGTTGAGGCCCTAGAGTCCCGCTACCCCATCACCGTGACGCAATACGCGATCCGCCAAGGGTCGGGCGGCGCCGGACGGCACCGCGGAGGCAACGGCATCGTTCGAAGCTACCGCTTCGATGAACCCACCCAGCTGTTCCTCTGGCTCGATCGCTCTGTTACCCCCGCGTGGGGTCTCGACGGCGGATCCGCCGGCGAAGCGCCCCGCGTGGAAATCACCGGCTCGGTTGAACGGTCGGATCTCCTGAAGGTCAATGGCTTGTGGCTCGAGGCCGGGGACGAGTTGAAGATCCTCACCGGTGGTGGCGGCGGCTTCGGGACCCCGGAATGAGCACGATGCCCGCACCCCGATGCTTCCGAAAGCACCTGCCAATCCCACCGAAAAACACATCTAATAGTTGGTACCGAAGGGAAATGCCATGACGGACAGATCCGCGAATATTGCGGCAGCACCTGGTAAGAGTGGCCCGAAGAGTCCGCTGCCCGGAACACTCGGCGCCCGGCACATTGTCTTCTTCGTCATCGCCGCGGCCGCTCCCCTGGGGTTCGCCGTAGGTTCGATTCCGCTGGCCCTCGGCCGTGGGGGTGTTGGCACTGCCGCCATGTTCCTCATAGCCGGTGGCTTCCTCGCACTGTTCGCCGTCGGATACGTGGCCATGACAAGGTACGTCCCGAATGCCGGCGCGCTCTTCTCCTACATCACCGCAGGGCTGGGACGTCCCCTGGGCATAGGCGTCGCTTTCGTCGCAGCCCTTTCCTACGCCTTGGTATCCGCCGGAGCCGTTGGCCCCTTCGCGGTTTTTGCAGAACAGACTGCGCAGTCCTTGTTCGGCGTGGCGGTTCCTTGGCCCGTGTGGGCCATCGGTGGCGTAGTGGTCATGGGCATCCTGGGTCAGCTGAACGTGGAACTCAACCTCCGCGTACTGGGCACCTTCATGATCGCCGAGGTGACAGTGCTCGCCATCCTGGGTGTCGCCGTCGTCAGCCAAGGCGGTGCGGCAGGAATCTCGCTGGAGGCCTTCAGCCCGGCTGCCATTGCGGGCGGGCAGATCGGGGTGGTCCTTCTGGTGGTCTTTGCTGCCTTTGCCGGATTCGAAGCGACTGCACTGTTCCGGGAGGAAGCCAAGCATCCCGTCCGCACACTTCGACGTGCGACGTTCGGGTCCATCGCCGTCATAGCGTTGCTGCAATCGTTCGTTGCATGGTCGGTCGTCCAGGCTTTCGGAGCAACGGTGGTGGACGTCGCGAACGCGACACCTACCGAAATGTTCGCCATTGCTGCCCGGCAATACGTCGGCGATTGGCTTGCGAACCTGATTTCCATCCTTGTGGTGGTGAGCTGGTTCGCTTCCGTCAGCGCGTTCCACAACGCCACCACGCGTTACCTCGTGGCACTTTCGCGGGATGGGGTGATCCCTGCCGTCTTTGCCCGCCGCTCCCGCCGGACCAATGCACCGTGGGTGGCCAGCCTCGCCCACGGCGTGTTCGCACTCATCCTGATCGTGCTCTGCATTGTTGCGGGATTGGATCCGTATCTGGACCTCTTTGTCCTGGGAAGCGTACCCGTGGCCGTCAGCATCCCTGCCATGGAATGCCTCACAGCAATCGCGGTGGTTGCCTTCTTCCTGCGGGACCGGCGCGGGGAATCCCCGTGGACCGTCTATGTGGCACCCGCGCTGTCAGCGGTTTCCTTGGCCATAGTCCTCTACCTGGTGCTGGCAAACATGGAGTTCTACACCGCCCAAACCGGTCCCATTAACTGGATCCTCCCCGGCATAAACCTTGTTGTTCTGGGAATCGGTGTTGCCCGGGCACTGTCGATGCGCCGTCGCAATCCCGGTCTCTACCAAAACATCGGGCGCTACGGCCTGGACTGAGCACGGTCCCGCCACGATAGCCGTACGCTCAATACCCATCAAAGGTCGCCTTCATGCCCCCTGCCTCAACAAAAACGCAAGCCCGACCCACATCCACCTCGAACCGTTCCACCACACCCAACTCCGAGAGTTTCAAGGCGTACATCGGAATGAACTGGGCCGGGCAGCCTGAAACGTTGCCCGCAGCCCGGGAAGCGGCAGCCTTCGCCGCCCTTCGCCGCGAACGGCTCTCCGCTCACTACCCCGGCGTGCGCCTGCTCATCCCGGCCGGCGCGCTGAAGCAACGCTCGAATGACATGGACTATCCGTTCCGCGCACACTCGGCCTTCGCCTGGCTCACGGGATGGGGCAGCGATTCCCAACCCGGCGCCGTGCTCGTCTTCGAACCTGTCAGGGATGGCCACGACGTCACGCTGTACTTCCGGGAACGTGCCGGGCGGGACTCCGACGAGTTCTACTCGAACCCGGAAATCGGTGAGTTCTGGATCGGCCCCAGACCCTCACTCGCCCAGGTCGCCGCTGACCTCGGAATCGCCACGCGGGACATCGCAGAACTTGACCGGGTCCTGGACGTGGCTGCAGACCTCGCCCTGGCGGAAACGCATCCGACGGTGACAGTGGCGGACGCGGATGCCAGTACGACGGCGGCGCTCGGCTTCCGCTCACGATCCGCCGCCGAGCGGGACGCCCGGTTTGCCCGCGATCTCTCCGAGCTCCGGCTCGTGAAAGACGATTACGAGGTGGACCAGCTCCGGGCGGCCATTGCTGCCACAGCCCGCGGATTCTCGGATGTCCTCGCCGACCTGCCACGTAGTCGCGGCCACGCCAGGGGTGAACGACTGATCGAAGGAGTCTTCAACGGCCGGGCCCGTGCTGAGGGAAACGCCACCGGCTACAACACGATCGCAGCGGCCGGCACTCATGCCTGCATCCTGCACTGGACCCAGAACGACGGCCCCGTGGTTGACGGAGATCTATGCCTCCTGGATGCCGGCGTGGAGATGGAGAGCTACTACACCGCTGACATCACCCGCACATTCCCGGTCAACGGCAAGTACTCACCCGCCCAACGCAAGGTTTACGACGTCGTGCTTGAAGCGGCGGATGCCGCCTTCGCGGCCGCCCGGCCCGGTGTCCGTTTCCGGGACATCCACAACGCTGCAATGTCCGTCATTGCCCACCGGACAGCCGAATGGGGTCTGCTGCCAGTCACTGCGTCCGAGGCCCTGGAAGAAGACAACCAGCAGCATCGCCGCTACATGGTTCACGGCACCGGGCACCACTTGGGGCTGGACGTCCACGACTGCGCACAGGCCCGCCGAGAAATGTACCTCGACGGCGTACTGGAACCCGGGATGGTGTTCACTATCGAGCCAGGGCTCTACTTCCACCCCGACGACCTCACCGTCCCCATGGAATTGCGTGGGATCGGAGTGCGTATCGAGGACAACATCCTGGTCACCGCACACGGCGCCGAGAACTTGTCCGCACTGATACCGCGCACTGCCGACGATGTTGAGGCGTGGATCGATCATCTCCAAGAACGGACGTCCTGAAGTGCCCCACAACGAGATGAACCCCTTTCCCCGGATCTTTCCCCGGATCGCGGTCCTGGGAACAGGAGCCATGGGCGGTGCCATCATCCGAGGGCTCGTCAATGCAGACGTAACCCTCAGCGACGGCATAAGCATCAGTGGTCACTGGTCCCGGCAAATGCAGGAATTCGCGGATCTCCCCGGAATAGATGCCTTTGATGCAAAGCTCGATCCGGACGCCAACAACAAAGCGGTACAAGGCGCGGGCATCATCATCCTGGCACTCAAACCGCACCTGACGGCCCACGTTCTCAGGGAGGTATCCGGCTCGGTAGCAGAGGGAACCATCGTGATCAGCGTGGCTGCAGGCATCACCACCACCACCATTGAGGCCCATCTCCCCGCGAGCGTTTCGGTGGTCCGCGTTATGCCGAACATGCCGGCCCTCGTCGGCAAGGGTGTGACCGGCATATGCGCCGGCACCCGTTCGACAGGCGAAGACATGGCCATCGCCGAAGCACTTTTCCAGACAGTCGGTTCCGTTCTCACGGTCCCTGAAAGCCAACTCGACCAGCTAACCAGTATTTCCGGCTCTGGTCCGGCGTACGTCTTCTATCTGATCGAACAGCTCACAACCGTCGCGGAGCATCTGGGATTCACCCCCGAACAGGCCTCGGCATTGGTCAACGGAACGTTCATCGGGGCGTGCGGACTGCTGGCTGCCAGCGAAAAATCACCCCAGGAGCTTCGCCAACTGGTCACCAGTCCCAAAGGAACCACGGCCGCGGCTGTCTCGGTACTTGAGAACGGAAATGTCCGGGAGCTTTTCGAACGGGCTGCGGGCGCCGCGGTTCGGCGGGCCAAGGACCTTGCCGGATGACAGCTCCCTCGCTGGAATTCAACAAACACACTGAAATGGAGCTTTGCACGATGAATTCGACGATCTACGAAATCCGCAAATACCATGCCCTTCCCGGTAAGTGGGACGAGTTGCTCACGCAATTTGACCAACACCTCGTACAAATATTCGCAGACAAGGGCATCGCCAGTCATGGCTATTGGCGCGACCTCGGACAGCAGGACGTGTTGGTCTATCTGGTCAGCCATCAAGGAGATCCGGAGGCGAATTGGAACGCCTTTCGGGCTGATCCCCGTTGGTTGGCCATCCGGGATGCCTCCAGCGCCGGGCCTCAATGGCTGGTCTCCTCCATAGAGACGACACGCCTGGAAGCAACCGCATTCTCCCCGCTTGGATGACAACGTGACCACCGCTTCCGCTCCGAGAGGTAATGCCCTGGCAGGGAGAGCACAATTGAGCCCCTGGACTATCCGCGATTTTCACCTTGACGATCTGGATCAGCTCATTGAAGTTTGGCGTGACTCGCGAACATCGGGCGTTCACCCTGTCTATACACTCGCGGAAATCATGGACGCCTGCACCCATGGGCTGGCCCTCGTGGCAGTAACCGAGGGGACGGTTGTCGGTGCCATTGCATGTCTGGTTCAAGACGACCGTGCCTGGGTGGTGACGCTTGCCCAAGCCAAGGAGTGGCGGGAGCGTGGCCTGGGGAGCGCGCTCCTGGCACAAGCTGAGGCGCGTCTGGCTGCTCGCGGCGTCCGAAGAATTTCGGCGCTGCTGCCGGCCTCGGAGACCAGGGTCCGGGCCTTTCGCAACAGCGACTACCGGGTGGAAGCGGATTTGCACTACTTTGAGCGAACCATCCCTCTCCGTCCCACGGAAACCGGCCGCCTGAACCAACTGGGTGGTCGGCTCCTGCCCCATGGCTTGTGGGACGCCCTTGCCGGCATGCATCACGAGAAACACCTGATAGAGCAACGCCTCGTCCTTCCCTTGGCCCGGGCCGAACTCGCCAAATCCCTGGGCGTGACCCCGCCTCGCTCAGTGGTTCTCTTTGGGCCACCGGGAACCGGCAAGACCACCTTCGCCAAGGCCATAGCTTCCAGGCTGGATTGGCCTTTCGTCGAAGTTTTCCCGTCCCGTTTGGCTGCCCACCCGCAAGGCCTTGCTGGAGCGCTGCGCCAGGTATTCTCGGACATCAGCCACCTGGAACACGCAGTGGTGTTCATTGACGAGGTGGAGGAAATTGCTTCGGCCCGCACAGGTGAAGCAACGTCTCCACTGCAGGGAGTGACCAATGAGCTTTTGAAAATCATCCCCGCATTCCGCGAGCAGGAAGGCCGAATCCTTATTTGTGCCACGAACTTCATCCGGGCCTTGGATAATGCCTTCCTGCGTCATGGCCGGTTCGACTACGTCATTCCCATTGGGCCACCCGACCTGCTGGCTCGCCAAGCCATCTGGAGCCGCTACATACCGGCTGCCTTCGCCCTACATGTCGATGCCGAAGTCCTGGCCAAAGCCACCGAACGGTTCTCTCCTGCCGATATCGAATTCGCGGCCAGGAAAGCCTCGCAGAAGGCCTTGGAATCTGCGGTACGCACCGGTCAATCACAAACGAATGCGATACCGCTGACCACGGCGGAGTACCTTCAGGCCATCGAAGGGACGAGGGCGACGGTCACCGAAGCTGTGGTTCATGACTTCCTTGAAGATATTGAACGCATTGCGAGGGTCTGAGCTGAACGCACCGAATGGCCCGGGGCGCCACCAACCCGACCCAACCACCCGCCGTCGTACGCCCCTCCCAAGCCGCGACCCGACAGGGGGCCACCCAACCCGGTAAGTTTGTGGAAAGAGTTTTTGACCCTCGCTGAGTTACACGCCCCGGACCACGAAAGCAGGATCACATGACCGTCTCTCCCCTCATTTGGGGTCTCACAATCGTTGTTATTCTCGCGCTCCTGGCGTTCGACTACTTCTTCCACATCCGCAAAGCACACGTTCCGTCGCTGAAGGAAGCAGCAATCTGGTCGTCCATTTATGTGGGTCTGGCGGTCGTTTTCGGCATCCTTGTCCTGATTTTCGGCGGGGCCCAAATGGGGTCGGAATACTTCGCCGGCTACATTACTGAGAAGGCCCTCTCGGTCGACAACCTCTTCGTCTTCCTCATCATCATGGCGAGCTTCCGCGTCCCGCGTGAGGACCAGCAGAAGGTGCTGCTGTTCGGCATTGTCTTCTCGCTCATCGCCCGCACCGGATTCATCTTCCTGGGCGCCGCGCTGATCAACTCGTTCGCGTGGGTGTTCTACCTGTTCGGCCTGATCCTCCTGCTGACCGCGGGAAACCTCCTCAAGCCCGGAGACCACGGGGACGATCAAGCGAACAACTTCATGATCCGGCTCGCCAAAAAGCTCTTCCACACCACCGATAAGTACGACGGCGACAAGCTCTTCACGGTGGTCAACGGCAAGCGTGCGCTAACCCCCATGCTCCTGGTGATGGTGGCGATCGGCGGCACGGACATCCTGTTCGCGCTCGACTCCATTCCGGCCATCTTCGGCCTGACGCAGAACGTGTTCATCGTGTTCACGGCCACTGCCTTCTCGCTCATGGGCCTGCGGCAGCTGTACTTCCTGATCGACGGATTGCTGGACCGGCTCATCTACCTGTCCTACGGCCTCGCCGCGATCCTGGCGTTCATCGGCGTCAAGCTCATCCTGCACGCCCTGCATGAGAACAACCTCCCGTTCATCAACGGCGGCGAGCACGTCAACGTCCTCGAGATCTCCACGGGCCTGTCCCTCAGCGTGATCTGTGGAACCTTGGTCATCACGGTGATCCTGTCCCTGCTCAGCCCGGCCGGCAAAGCCCAGACAGCCATCAACAACGCCCGCCGGCACGCCGTGGACTACCTCGACCTCGACTACACCGCGGACGCCGCCGAACGCGAGCGCATCTACCGTGCACTGACCGCGGAGGAAGCGCAGATCGTGCAGATGCCGCTGAAGTACCGGAACAAGGCGAAGGACGTGGAGACGATCCGCGAGCAAGTGAGGGAAGCGCACCGGCAGCACGAGGAGTTCCTGCGGCGCTGACCGCTTCCTCCCAGATGTGCCCGTTTCGATGGCCCGCTGCGCGCTAGACGATTCGTACCGTCTAACGCGCAGCGAAGCGTCGAAACGGCGATGGGATGTCTCCCGCCGGACTAGGCTGGCGTTCGTGACCAACGCAACTGAAACTCGCACCAAGGGCGGGCGCGGCCTGATTTGGCTGCTGCATCTAGTGGCGGTCCTGATTCTTGTGACGTGCTTCGTCTACGGAGGCATCACCTATGAGTCGCTTCCCGAGGTTGTTCCCACCCACTGGGGACCAGATGGAAGTCCCGACAGCTGGTCCCCGAAAACCTTTGGCTCGGTTTTCTTTCCTCTGCTGGTGGCTGCGGGCGTCATCGCGCTTCTGGCTATCGTCACAGCAGCGGTGCCGAAGATGATAATTCCGGACAATGAACCGAGCCTCTGGGAGCTCTATCGCCGGGAAGGCATGATCCGCGGCACTATCGCGACCTTGGGCAGCACCACGATCCTGATCGCAGTCTTATCCGGATTTTTTGCCGTGGCAGGATGGGCGAATCCGAACCATGTTTCTTCTTGGCCAGCGCTTCTGCTCACTGCACTGATTCTTGGAGTTATACCGCTTTCTTATGCCTCAGCTTCCCGATGGGCCCATCGGACGGCACTGAGCCGGGGAATTCGCCCCACAGCGGCGGAAGAGGAAGAAGAGAAGCTCTGGATTGCGGGCATCCTCTACAACAATCCAGACGACCCACACATTCTGGTTCCCAAACGATCCGGAACCGGCATCGGCCTGACGGTAAACGTGGGTAGTCCCAAAGGACGTGCCGTCAGCGTCATTTTCCTGGTCGTCTTTGTGGTCGCTCCACTGGCTCTAGGCGCGATGGCAGCCCTCTGACGAACCTAAGATTTCGATAGCTCACAGTCCGGACAGTGCAGGGAGGCCAAACGAGAAGCATCTGCTCCTCTTCGAACATCAGGCTTTATCACCGGCGCCGCCAAACCCTGGCGGAAAGACCTCTGTACCGGCTCAGATACGTGTCGGTTGCGGCTTTAGACCGGCTCCGCTGCCAGTCCGTCGTCGGCAGCACTGCGCGCTTGGCCTGATTTCCGGAATAGCAACCCTGAGTCCGGGCTGTCGCGCACCAGTCCGAGGCGCTCCAAGACTCTCACCTGCGATTCGGCCGTTGTGCAAACGATTGCTGCCGTTCCAGCTCCAAGGTCCGGCATCAGCGAATTTACAGCACTCTCGAGTTCGTCTTCAGGTAGCTCCGGATCGTGGATCAAGGCGTAGAGCATCCACACTTCCTTGACCCCGAGCCGCTTCTTCCACTCACGAAGATTGGGGAGTACGCCACGTGCTCGGTGGAACCTTCGAGAGGGCAGGATGGCTAGAAACAGACCCACGATGACCAACTCGGCTGCCACGAACACACCGAATCGTTGTTCCAAAGGCACGATGTAATTCATCAGGATCACGAACAGGATGGCAGTTCCTGCCACGAGAATGGCCCTCACCCCGACCACCCGCTGGAAGTCGTGGTCTGTTCCGCGCATGGCAGTGACACCGCCACGGCGTACAACCAAGCCAGCGAGCGAAGCCATGGTCAGGGTGTATGACATGGAACCAACAGTGCTGGCCCGCTCCCTCGGCGTGCGATCACCAAGGGATGCGTAAACCTTCGCCGCTTTCCTCGCTTGGCCAGGGCCAACCTTGTGCCACTCATTCCCTGCTGATCCCACGCCCGTGCCTGCCTCATGTCCGTATCTGAAAGTTTTTGCTCTGCCCATCTGCAAATGTCAGCCATCAACAAGTGGCAGAAGTTCCCCGTTGTTGTCTTCCAAGTGCCCCGCATAGATCGACTGGAGATAGGGATGTTCAGCAATCAACTCACGAACGAACTGCTGGGGATCTCGGGTGCTCATATTGCTTGGTCAGCATCCTCACTGTCCTCAGCGATCCGCTGGCGAATCGCCTGTCGGTCATCCCAGAACCGTGAACCAGCAATGACGCCTACCAACAACCCCACGACGATTCCAACCCCAATCACCAAAGGACTGGGTGTCTTTCCGCTCATGAGCCAAGCAGTGAGCCACGCTGCGGGCACGGCTAGCAGAATAGCAGTTGCCGTCACAAGAAAAACAAACATCGGCTTCTTCAAGAATTGTCCTTCTTCAGTGACATATGCGGGCTGGGACCCTCGGCGGGGCACACCGTACCCGCTCTGCAGTGCGGATGATGGGCCGATAGGCATCAGCCTGGACAAGACTACAAGTTCGCCGGGCATCTCCAAGAACGGACCACGCACCGTTTCGATGGCTCGCTGTACGATAGACGATTCCTACCGTCTAACGTGCAGGGAAGCGTCGAAATGGTCGCGCCGGGCACAGCGTCCGTTTCGATGGCTCGCTGCCGATTCGATGGCGCGCACGGCACACTGCGCAGCTAAGCATCGAAACGGAGCCCCGAAAAGCCCACAAAAAAGAGGAGAACACCTCTCCTCACTTTCAATCTATACGGCACAGGGGGCCTTGCCGCAAGGCCCAGGGGCTCCTGCACAATTGAGAGCCGAATCCGGACCAAGGAGCTCCCATGCCTCTCGCAACCAGTGCCTTCAACCTGCCCGAGCACCTATCCCCCAAAGCCGATCCATCCCTCATCGCGGCCGACGAGGAGCGCTTCGCAGCCATCGGCGAAACACTGGAACACACCGTGGCCAACCTCGAACAGCAACTCGAAGCCATCAAGAAAGCCCCAAGCCGCTTCGGACAAGAAGCGGTTGAGAAGGACATCGAAATCCGCCGGCTCACGGGCAGACTCAAAGCCCTGAAAAAGTTCGGCCTGGACCTGTGCCTGGGCCGCGTCATCACGCAAGAAGAGCCTCTCTACATCGGCCGCCTCGGACTCACGGACAGCGACGGCCAACGCCTCCTTGTCGACTGGCGCTCCCCCGCTGCCGAACCCTTCTTCGGCGCCACCCATGCCAACCCCATGGGCCTCGCCAGCCGTCGCCGCTACCGCTGGACCCGCGGCAGGATCACGGACTATTGGGACGACGTCTTCGGCAAAAACAACCAAGAGAACACCGCAGCCCTCGAGGACCTCTCCGCCTTCATCGCCAGCCTGGGCACCAGCCGCTCCGCAAAGATGCGCGACGTGCTCGGCACCATCCAAGCGGACCAGGACTCAATCATCCGGGCTTCGTCCCGTGGTGCGTTGGTGGTCGACGGCGGTCCCGGTACCGGCAAGACCGTGGTCGCCTTGCACCGGGCCGCGTACCTGCTCTACTCCGACCCAAAGCTCGAGCATCGCCGCGGCGGGGTGCTGTTTATCGGCCCACACCGTCCCTATTTGAACTACGTTGCGGACGTCCTCCCAAACCTCGGCGAAGAGGGCGTGCAGACGTGCACCATCCGCGATCTGGTTCCCGAAGGAGCCTCTGCTGCACCCGAGCCGGACACCGCCGTCGTACGTTTGAAATCCACCAAGGAGATGGTCAAGGCGATCGAAAGGGCGATCCGGTTATACGAGGAACCGCCCAAGGAAGGCATGGACATTGAGACGCCGTGGGCCGATGTATGGCTCAGCGAGGAGGAGTGGGCCGAAGCCTTTAGCGCGCCCAGCCGGGGCACCCCGCACAACGAGGCCCGCGATGAGGTCTGGGACGAACTCGTCACCATCCTGCTGGACAAGTTCGATACCGACGAGATTCCCGAGGACCTCCTCAGAAGGACCTTTGCGCAGAACACGGAGCTAAGAGAAGCGTTCACCAAAGCGTGGCCACTGCTGGACTACGCCGAGTTGGTCGCGGACCTCTGGCGCGTCCCGGCATTCCTGAAGCTGTGCGCGCCCTGGCTCGCTGAAGACGAAACCAAAATCCTCCAGCGCGCCAACCCCACAGCCTGGACCATCCCCGACCTCCCGCTCCTCGACGCGGCCCGGCAACGGCTCGGCGACCCGGAGGCCTCCATCCGCAGGAACAAGCAAAGAGCAACAGCCGCAGCAGAAAAGGAACTCATGGACCGCGTGGTGGAGGACCTCATCGCGGCCGACGATTCCGAACTCATGGTCATGTCCATGCTCCGCGGCGAGGACATGCAGGAGAAGCTCACCGAGGATACGCCGGTAGTGGACCCCGACGTCCTGGCCGGCCCGTTCGCGCACA
This sequence comes from Paenarthrobacter sp. NPDC058040, assembly GCF_042885775.1. Taxonomy (NCBI): domain Bacteria; kingdom Bacillati; phylum Actinomycetota; class Actinomycetes; order Micrococcales; family Micrococcaceae; genus Paenarthrobacter; species Paenarthrobacter sp. NPDC058040. The sequence continues at coordinate 53,706 of NZ_JBHVRN010000001.1, read as the reverse complement.
TCATGGTGGACGAGGCCCAGGAACTCACCGACGCCGAATGGCAGATGCTCCTGCAGCGCTGCCCGTCGCGGAGCTTTACCGTGGTGGGCGACCGCGCTCAGGCGCGCCACGGCTTTCGCGAATCGTGGGAGGAGCGGTTGGAACGCGTCGGGCTCGGCACCGTCCACCGGACCAACCTCACCATCAACTACCGCACCCCGGAGGAGGTCATGGCGGCGGCCGAGCCCGTGATCCGGAAAGCCCTCCCCGACGCCAACGTGCCCTCATCCATCCGCAGCGGACCGCCCGTGCGGTACGGCTCGCTCGGCGACCTTGGGCAGTTGCTCACAGAATGGCTCGCAGCCAACGCTGAAGGGACGGCTTGCGTCATAGCAACGCACGACGCCGGACTGGGCTCGCTCCCAGCGTCGCCACGCATCCGTGTGCTGTTACCGGAACTGGTGAAGGGACTCGAGTTCGATCTGGTGGTCCTCGTTGATCCAGACTCGTTTGGAGCCGGCATCGAGGGAGCCGTGGACCGCTACGTCGCCATGACCCGCGCGACGCAGCAGCTGGTGATCCTTAACAGCGGAACCCAACTGCCGGCGTCGTAAATTCAGCTGTCCTTCTCCGCGGCAGACTTGAGGTCGGCCGCGAACTGCTCAAAGCTCGCGTCGAAGGACGGGATCTTGCCAGCAAACAGCGGGAACACCGGGCCGCCAATGCGCTCATTCATTTCGAACCGCGTGCCGCCGTTGGTTTCCGTCAGCGTGTAGACCCGGGTGCCCAGCGCGTCGCCCCAAGAGAGGCGCCGGGCGGGCTCAAACTCCTTGATCTTGAGCTTGAACGTCCGGCTCGGGTCCAGCGTGGACACGAGCCTGATAGCGGAACCGGGCGTGATCTCACCCTCCAGCGAAACGATGGTGGAGTTCCACTGGGGGTAGTTGCCCGCCGTGGTCAGCAAGCTCCAGACCTTCGCTGGGGTCGCATCAATAGTGGCGGAAACCTGCGTGGTACGGCTGAACGTCTTGCTCACGGTGTTTGCCTTGATGGCCGAGTCGTTGGACATGTTCAGATGCTACCGCCGGCGGTCGGCCACGTCAGTAGACATTGATTCCCGCATCTGCGTCATGAACCTTCCACGGGCGTCCCTGACTTGGAAAGACTCATGCGCAAAAGAGGGATGACTCATGACTGAAATACGCGGAACCAAGAACGGCGTCGAACCGGGCATCGGATGGGTTGTGGCCACCGACTGGACCGGACTCAGGGGACGGAACGTGGAGGTCTACGATCACGGGCAGTTCGTGGACAGCGGAAAGGTGGAGTCCGTGACGCCGAGCGGGCACATCCTTTGGCTCGCCTTCCAGGGGAACATACCGCGCCGGATCATCGAAAAGCTGCCCGAGGTCAGCATCCGGATCATGCCGGACTAGCCGGCTTCCTCCACATCACGGACAGCACAATCACCACGAGGCTCAACGCCAGCATCACCAGGACCATCAGGCCCCAGTTCGCTTGGTTCACGCCCGGCCCATAGAACACACCGATCAGCACGGTGGCTGTAATCGCGCCCAAGTACCGGCAGGTCTGGAAGATCCCGGCCGCAACGCCACGCTCTTCCGGCCGTGCAGAAACGTACAGCCCTTGGTTGGATGCCGTGCTGACTGCGCCATACGGCACACCCATGACGGCTGTGAGCACCAGCACGAGAGGTGGCCACAGGGACAAAGTCAGCAGCCCGAGCGCCGCGGAGGCAACCGTCAGCACCAACACTCCGGCAATAAGCACGGTCCGGACGCCGAACCGCTCGATCAGCCGGACGGTCAGCGGCGTCACCAGAACCGACATCGACGCGAGGGGAAGCATGAGCAGGCCTACCAGTCCGGCGTCGTAGTTTCCTGCTTCCTGGAGCAACTGCGGAAGGCCGAAGAACGCAAAGTAGTAGACCCCGCTGAACACTATGAACAGGAGGTAGACCAGCAACAGCGGGCGGTTCCGGCCGAGCAACCGCAGGTCCAGGAACGGCGGGCTGAAGCGGAGTTCACGCCACGCAAACAGGGCGGCGATGAGGATGGCGGCACCCAGCAGATACCACCGGTAGTCGGGCATGACATTGAGCAGGGCCATCATCGCCAGCATGAGTGAGACCACGAAAGCGAGGATGCCGGGGATGTCCGAATCGCGGATCAGTTTCCCGAGGGAGCCCGTTTCGCGGCCGGCGTCGGCGGGCGCGGTGCGTTGCACCACCAACAGGGCAATGAGCGCGAGCGGCACGTTGATCACGAACAATGCCTGCCAGTCGAACAAGCTCACCAGCAGGCCGCCGACCACCGGCCCGATGGCTGCGGCCGAGGTATTGGCCATCTGGATCCTGCCCAGCGGCCGGGTGGTGGGCACCTTTGCCAGCCGGCTGAGGTCGGTAACCATGACGACGGCGGACGGGTACGCCGTCGCTGTTCCCACCGCCATGAACGCGCGGGCAACGCACACCAGCGCGAAGTTCGGCAGGAACGGCGCGATCGCGCACGTCACTGCCACCAGCGCCATGCCGAAGGTGAACAAACGGCGTGGGCCAAAGCGATCAGCGAACCTGCCCATGAGCGGCTGGCCGGCGGCAGAAGCGAGGTAGAAGGCGGTGATCACCCAGGTGACCGTGGCGACGTCGAGCGCGAAGTCCTCCCGCAGCACCACCAGCGCCACCGCGATCATCGACGAGTTCAGCGGATTCAGCGCTGTACCGATGCTGAGTGCGGCGATGGCCAAGCCTGGACGGGAGTTGTTGGTGGTCACCTACCCCAGTCTGGTGCATCGTTGCCTCGGGTCACGAAACGGGCCCGCAGGGTGGGACGCCCCAACTCTTAGGGTGGGGGTGCGGCGCGCGATTGAACTTTTTGCTGGATCATTCCGAGTCCCACTCGCCGGAAGCCCTCGTTCCCGGGCCCTCCCTGAACGGCTGTGGCGGATGATCCAGCAGAATCTCGCCGCCTCACAGTTTCCGGAGATTTCTGCACCGATTCGTCGGTGACCTGTGAAATCTTCGTCGACGGGGCAAGCGTCTCAAAAAACAGCGGCTCGGGCGCGGCAGCCATGGCCTCTTGATCTGGCACCAGCAGCGGCAACAAATAGGTTCTGGCTTTTCCAGGCGCCAAAGCCGGAACTATGTTGGACTACTCCTCGAAGTGCGTCGTGACTTTTCCGGAGGAGACGGCAGCGATGATCGACTGGGCCAGGTGCCGCAGTTTGATGTTCCGGTTGCTCGATGCGGTGCGCAGGATGGTGAAAGCTTCTTCCTGGCTGCAGTGGTTCTGCGCCATGATCGCGCCCACAGCGAGGTCGATGATGGTGCGGGACTGCATCGCAGCGGCAAGGTCGTTCCGTGCGTCGCTGAGCTGGGCGATCTTCAGGGCCAGGCGGAGGGACTTCGAGGCGTGCGAGGCGAAGACCTCGGCCCGCTCGATGTGATCATCACTGAATGCGTGGGCCCGCTCCGAATACAGGTTCAGCGCAGCACGGGCGTCTCCTTCGAGAAGCAGCGGAACGCTGAGGATCGAGCGAAGGCCTTGGCCGGAAGCGGCCTCCACATACTCGGGCCAGCGCTCCTCCTGGGTGAGATCGGGGACCAATACAGACGCCATGCTTTCCGTGGCCGTAAGGCACGGACCTTCGTGGGTGTTTTGAAGTTCGTCCAGAACGCGCGCGCGATCATCGCTGGTGGCAGCGGTGGCGGCGCGCTTCTTGCGCAGGACGGTGATACCGCAAAAGACGGGCGCGTCGGGAAGCGAAAGGCTCTCGGCGGAGAAGGCGGCCAAGTCCGTCAGAAACGCCTCGACATCTTCGCTGCCCAGGACAAGATCCAGAAAGTAACCATTCTGGAGAGCTTCCTGCTCAGGGCGGGGGTTGACCATGTGACGTGTTCCTAATGACTGAAAAGCGTCCCCGGCCTACAGCAAAGGAGCGAAAATTGCCGCCCTCTGCAAAACGGTCTTGCATAACCATAACGTTCAACGATCACCGGTACAAAGTGCGGCACGGCGAGCGCTGACCTGCGGTTTTAGGAAGCGAGCAACCACCACTTTGTCAACTCCTTACGGCTGTCACATTGGGCAATAGCTAAGTATGCTTACTATTATAGTTCCAGTCCGTCACACGGACCATCGATCGCAAAGGAGTCATCCCATGGGCATCGAAGACAGCATCCACAAAGCCGCCGAGAACGCAATGGAGGACTTGGCCGGCACTTCGGATCCCGCACCCAAGGACCGTCAGGTGCCCGAACCCAACACGCAGGACGACGACATCCAAGTGCACTCGTCCATCAGCGAGGGTTCCAACGCCATGGACTCGGAAACCCCGGAAGAGCAAGCCGAGGACCGTTCGTTCGCCGTGGACGGCCACGGCGAAGCGCACGAGGAGCACCCGCACCACGACGCAGGCGTGACAGACAGCGATATCAACCAGGACCGCGAGGGCGACCGGGATGTACCCAACGCCGCGGGTGATGTCCCCGGCCCGGCAGGCCTGCCTGAGGGTGATCCGGACGCGCTCCGCGCCGATCCTTCGGAGGGTGGTGAGGATCCCTCCAGCTCGATGGGCCGGGGCTGAGCCATCTGGTCTTCACAAGCGAACGGCCGCTCTACAACCGGCTGCAGTTGCGGAGTGGCCGTTCTTCGGGGAATAGGATAGCCCAAATATCTCAGATCATGAACATTTCGCTGACAACCTCAAATGCTAATGATCTGCTTCATGCTGGCGGTAACCTGGGACGCGCCGGTAGGCGAGCTGCGTCCACTTGCGTATGACACTATAAATGTCTTATGAATGACGAATAGAGCTATCAAAACAGTCTACCGGCTTCTGCTGAAAGAACCACCATCAACAAATCTCCGAACACTTCCGCTGAGCCTTTATTGCGCCCATAAACACCGCGAGCAGGTGAATACGACTAAACGCACCACTCCAGAGAGCTCATTCCTCCGTGCTCTCATCAATATATCTCTCAATTGCACTAACCATGGCCTTTGCCTCTATTTTCGAAGTTGCACTATTGAGACCAGAAATGATCTTGACCAACACCGGATCCGCAAAACGTCCAAGTCCGGATCCTAGTTGCTGAATGGTAAATCGACCGAGGTTGCAGCGAAAAATAGTCTCCGCTCCTTTGCTACTCAGAGGGTAGTAAATCGGCCCCATCGATCCTATGTGATCATCCAGAATATCAAAATGTGGGTGCACAATCGTATAGTCTTCGGATCGAGTCGGGAATGTCTTTCGCTTCGGATTAACGCGAACTTCCACGTCTTTCTTTGAAATGTTGCAATCCTTGCATGCAGCAGCTAGGTTCTGGGCAACAAACATAAACTCAGGACATATCTTCTTTGGAATGACATGCTCAGCATCCCAAACGGAAGCATTTGTAGTCGGGTATTCTCTTCCGCAATATGGACACTTGAACTTTTGCGCTCTAATATAATGCTTTTTTATCTCAATTCGAATGCTACTAACTTCGTCGTCAGACCAAAAGGATGCCGATTTAACTGCCAGGGCATTGAAGTTTTCAATTGCTAATGTGGATTTTTCCGAGTACTCGATCACTTCCATGTAGTCTTTGACCCCGATCGCGTTTCAGCAGCCTTTACCAAGCCCTCAACAATAACTAAGGCCGGATCGTCCGTATCCATCTCCGACGCAAGTCGCCGTATTCGCCCAAATGCTTCATTGAATTGTGCACTTTCAACCTCCCCTTCAGCTATAAGTTGTGCAGCTAAAAGCAATTGCTCACGAACATAGTAGTTATTACTGTTTGGAAGCCCGAACGCTTCCGCAAGCAACAAGTCAGCCGGCTGACCTGACAATGCCGAAAGTGGAGGAAGCGCGCGGTCATCAAGGGAAACAATATTTGCATTGCTGGGTAACTCGGAAACCACTAGAGGAGAATGTGTTGCAATGACGAAATGGCATCCAAGGTAGTTTGAGAATGTCTGTAGCAGAAGGTCGACGTAGCGGACTTGCCATTCGGGGTGCAGGCTGAGTTCGGGTTCATCGATCAACACGAGGCTTCCGTGCTTAATGACGGATGCCAAAGATAATAGAGCAGTAACGATGCTGACCTCACCTGAACTCGCGTCCTTCAAATTCGTCGGAAGGCCGTTCCGGAGTATATCTACTGCGTTCAGTTGGAGGAAGCCAGCACGCCGCAAAGGTTGAACCTCGCGGAATTCTTCGTCTTGAGATCCCGCGCGCCTGAAGTGGGTCTCGTAGCGAATTTTCCCGCCTCGCTGCCTGTCGATTACCTTCGTCAACAGGAAAGCCATGTGTTCGGGTGTTATTCCCTCAAGTTCTACAACGTCACGAGCCCGCTCGGCAATTCGCTTGTCTAGAATAACTTCTGGATCCAAGATATTCCGCCCCTGGAAAACAGCCTCCGTGACAGTCCTAGAAATTCGTAAGCGATAGCTAATGCTTAATGTCGGGGACAATTTGAGAAACTCAAACACTCGTGCGAGATTTGCCCGCCGGAAATTGTCTTTCACGCCCCTATCTTCGAATATACTATTCAAGGATCTAAAGAGTAGATTTTCGATTGCTGCTCTACCCGTGCGATCACGTAGCCCGAGATATCGATACAAGGAAGAGTTACTGTTGCTTGCGACTTCCATAGATAATGGTAGAGATTTGGGGACAGGAAACTTGTCGAATGGGCTTATGGTCAATGCAACTATGCGCGACGGAAGCGGCAATAATTCCGGCGGAACTCGGTGACCTTCCACCAGCAAGGTGGGGCCGAAGGGGCTATGTTCAACCACACATGTCCGCCCGGAGGCGCGATAGACCAGTCTCGCCAGTGGCAGCTCCACCTTAGCTGGGTTCTTTCCCTTTGCCATTTCTTCGAGGAGGAGAAATGTCTCGACTACGGAGCTGAGCATGTGAGACTTGCCAGATCCATTCTTTCCGATAATCGCCGTTACATGCTGTCCCTCAGCAAATACTGAGGCTCCGTCAGTAAGATCAAAGCGGGCACCAGAAGTGCGCCTCCCACCGAACACCTCCTCACTAGCTCGGCTTACAACTTCTAGCAACTGGAATTCCAAGTAGTCCCCCTCAATTCGCTCTCACAACGGTGCCGTATGCCAACGATACTGGCCACCCGGTCCCGTTTGTTTGCGTGTCCCGCTAGACAGCCGCCGTGGGGACCCGCACCACCAACTCCCTGCCAAGTTCAATCCGTTGCGGCAGCCCCTCGTCGCGTTCCAGACTCCCCGCCGGTGAAGGAGGGGTCCCCGCGAATATGAGCCACAGTAGCCGGTTGTCGCGGCCTTCGTGGAGGGGCTGCCGATGGCGATCTCGGCGTCTGAAAAATTCTCCAAGGTGATTTCGATCAGGGGTACCCAGTCATTCCCACCGGGCAGGAGTTGGAGGGAGAAACGGCGGTCTTCCGAAATGAGCGGTTTGTCCGGCTAATCTGAGGTGGGCTGGCCGGGCCACGGCAGGGTTCCGAAACGGTAATCCACTGCGCGGTTTCCTCGAAGCCGGTGCAGGCCTCGGGGTTCATGGCACCGTTGTTGTCTAGGTTCGCGTGTCCGGCCTGGCGCGTGTACGTGGCTCCGCCCCAGAAGTCGTGTTCGCCCACGTCTGGCAGGACAGGCCCTTTGCCACACATAGTCCCAAGGCCGGGAATTGGTGACCTCGTCTCAACCGCGCGTGGTGAATGGGCAAGAAGGGGCGGGGGCTTTCGTACTGGTGTCGGAAGGGCGATCGATGTAGGCGGCGAGGTGCCGGTCGCCGATTCCGAAGGTCAGGGATCGCCCGTCATCGAAGTAGCCGAGGGTGGTGGTTGCCTTGTTGTGGGCTGCGGAGACCAGGACGCGGGTACCACGGCCATCGCCGTCGATGCCCTCTTGGAAGGCGTGCCCGGCACGATGTCGCCTCGGCGTCCGCGCGGGCCAGCGGTCGCGGCACTGAGAGATCATTCGTCGGAAGGGGCGGTTTGGTGAGAGAGCGTGGGGTGGGTGGGGAGATGTCCCTCCGCGACCCACTTTGCGCTCCAAACAGGCCATTTGCACCCTGTTCCGGTTGGACAATTGCCTCGAACGGCTCAAAGCGGGTTGCCGAGGTACAGCCGTTGGACAGGACAGGACAGGGCAGGGCAGCTCAGGCGATCCGGGCGTCCGTGTCCGGGTCCTTCCGGGTGTCGAGCATCCCGGCGACCTTCTTTTCCAGGGCGGCAACCGTGGTTTCAGGCAAAACGATCAGGCCATCGAGTTCCTTGCGGGCACGCTTGTATGCCGTCTGACGCTCTGCAGGTGTAGCGGCGACGTCCTCGGCAATGCGCAGGAGTTTCCTGGCCGTGGCAAGACGTTCGCGCTCGGGTCCGGTGAAGTTGCCGTCCTTGATACGCCTTGCTTCGCGCTCCGCGATCTCGAAAGCAATCTCATAGCTGTGCACGGTTCCCCGGTATTCGGCGAGCCGTGCCGCCGTCGTAATGTCTCCCGGGGAGGCAGGACGCAAGCCGTCGGCCTCCTTTTTGGCACGCAGGAAAGCAACCGTGAGCGGTTCGCGAACGTCGCTCATGAGGGGGTAATCGATGAGCTTTCCGACGTCGAGCTCGTAGTCCAGCCACTTGTGGTTCACGGCGTCGTGGGCGGCCATGAGTGCGGCAACTTCGGCTTGGCTGGCTTGCTCAGTGACGGCCTGCTGGTTCTTCAGTTTGTACAACTCCACCTTGCGCCGGTGGCGTCGTTCGCTGGCGCGGGACCATTGCCGGATCCACCCGCCGGCCATGCCGCCGATCGGGAAGATGAGCCACCAGTAATGTCCGAGGAAGTCGAAGAAGGGTTGCACAGACTCATCCTCCCACCGCCTTCCATGTGCCTCAACAGCCAAGGGCGCCGGTCCTCATCAACCGCCAATGGATGGCGAGCATGAGAATCTCTTATTCTCACGCTAATTATCCATTAGTTATCACTACAGCTCGGTACGCTCTTGAGAAACGCAATCAGCCGCTTGGAAGGACCTGCCTTGACCACCACGAATCACCACAACGACGTGGAAACCGCCCAGCCCCTCAATGTGGTGGTTGCCGGATCAACCAGTGCCGCCGGCCAAGCAGTTGTGGCGTCGCTGCTGGCCAAGGGCGCCCGCGTTGCCGCCGTCGATCTTGACGCCGCGCGCCTGGAGGCACTCGCGGAAGCCAACCCCGGCGTTACCCCGTATACGTGCAACCTTGCGAACCCCGAGGCCGTAGAGAAGCTCGCCGCCACGGTCCGCAATGACTTCGGATCGGTCGATGGCCTCATCCACTTGGTGGGCGGATGGCGCGGCGGCGAAGGAATCACAGGCCAGAGCGACGATGACTGGGGCGTCCTCCACACGAGCATCATGACCACTCTCCGGAACACCTCGCGCTCCTTCTACGCGGACCTCGAAGCCTCGCCGCGCGGACGGCTGGCGATTGTCTCAGCCGTGGCCGCCGCCAAGCCCACCGCCGGCGGCGCCAGCTACTCGGCGATCAAGGCGGCGTCGGAGGCCTGGGTCCTGGCAGTGGCGGACGGATTCAAGGCGGAGCAGTCGGGCCACAAGACCGAGCCGAAGGAACAGACCTCTGCCGCTGTGGTCTTCGTGGTCAAAGCACTCTTGGACGATGCCATGAAGGAAGCCGCGCCGCACCGGAAGTTCCCGGGCTACACGCACGTCCGCGAGCTCGGCGAGCACATCGCTGCCCTGTTCGACGCCCCGGCTTCCCACCTGAACGGCACGCGGCAGCACCTGGCCTGAGCTGCGGCGTCGTACCCCCTCGCTAGCATGGCCCCCATGGACCAGCGACTGCACTTCATCACGTTTGCCACGCCTGACCTCCACCGGGCCCGCGCCTTCTACAAGGACGGGCTCGGCTGGGATCCCCTCATGGACGTCCCCGGCGAGATCATCTTCTTCCAGGTTGCCCCGGGCCAGGTCCTGGGTCTCTTTGACTCCGACAAATTCGACCAGGACCTGGCCACCGGCGATAAAACCAACGGCGTCAGCGGCGTCACTTTGTCCCACAACGTGGGCAGCGAAGCCGAGGTTTCCCGCACCATGGAGCAACTGGTCGCAGCCGGCGCCACGGTACTCAAACCCGCCCAGGCAGGAGCATTCGGCGGCATTTTCCACGGCCACGTGAAGGACCCCAACGGCATCGTTTGGGAAATCGCCTACAACCCCGGTTGGCGGATCGACGACGACGGCACGGTGGTTTTCGGATGAGCGCGGCTTTTGGGACAAGAACGGCCGACGACGTGATCAACCAGGACCTGCGAGCACAGTTCGAGACGTTCATCGATGAGCACCGCCGCGCCCTGAACACCAGCCTGGATGGGCTCACCGAGGAACAAGTACGACGGCGGCTGGTCCCCTCCCGCACGACGCTCCTGGGACTCGTCAAGCACGCGACGTTCGTGGAGAAGGTGTGGTTCGACGAAGCGATCACCCGCCGCTCCCGCGCTGAGATCGGCATTCCGGCCACGCCGGATGAGTCGTTCATGCTGACTGACACAGACACTATCGAAAGCATCCAGCACGCCCACCGCGAGGCATGCGAGGCGTCGCGGCGGGCGGCGGCGGAGCTGGGTTTGGATGACCTCTTGCTGGGGAATCGCCGCGGTCCATTGCCTCTGCGCTGGGTGTACCTGCACATGCTCAGGGAGCTTGCGCAGCACTGCGGGCACGCGGACATCCTCAGGGAGCAGATCACGAGCGTTTGAGCCCTAATTTGGAATACCAAAATGGATTACTTGACGAGCAATCTCGCCGAAAGCATTGCATTCCTGACCACCCTTGAGGCATTCTGGAATACCAAAAGCGGATCGCGAGCCCGCAGCGGTCCCGGTAGTTCCACCCAGGAGTACAACGATGTGCCTTCACGACCACACTTCAGCGCCCAAACCCCAGGGTGAGTTGCCCCGCCGAGGCATCCTTGCCGGAGCCGCCGCGCTGGCAGGAATTTCCGTGGCAGGCATCGCCGCGCAAATGGCCTCAGCTCCCCCGGCTCTGGCAGATAGCCCCCAGGCCGGACCGAACTATCCCGGCAATCCCCTCACCACACAGCCAGTAATCATCGAGGGCGGTACTGTGGTGGACCCCAAAACCGGCGATGCTGTTGCTGACGGCGTGGTGGTCCTCGACGGCGGCAAGGTGACCGCCGTCGGAACCCGGGACCAGACCCGCAAGGCAGTTGCCGCCGTCGCAAACCGTGCGCGCGTGCTGAACGCCGCCGGCCGCTGGGTCCTCCCGGGCCTCGTCGATGCCCACGTTCACGCCAATGCCCTCGCCGACGCCCGCCTCCTCCTCCAGGGCGGCGCAACGAGTGTCCGCAGCGGGTCGAGCACGTTCTATCAAGACATTGCCATGGCCGCCGTGCCTTCCTGGGCGCCCGGTGTCACTCCGCGCATGACCCCGGCAGGCCTGTTCATCTCCCCCGACCAAGGTGATTCCCTCCTCGCCGATCCGGATCTGGCCCCGCTGGCCACCCTCAAGGACGGCGTGAAGGAAACCCAGGACCTCGCTTACCTCACGCGGATCAACCTCAAGCGTGGTGCCGAGGTGATCAAGACCCGGGCCAACCCCCGCGCAGGCATTCCCGAGCAGGATCCACGCGAGCTGGTTTACAACGTGGACCAGATCGGGGCGATCGTGAAGGCTGCGAAGGGTGCAGGCGTCCTGTGCCACGCGTACAGTGCAGAAGGCATCGACGGGGCGGTCCGCGCCGGCGTTCGCAGCATTGAGCACGGGGTGTTCATGACGGAGGCGACCATCCACGAGATGGCGCGCCGGGGCACGTGTTTCACGCCCACCATGGATGCGATCACCAGCATGGCGACGTCCGCCAACCCGATCCTGGCCGCACGTGGCAAGGAGTACACACCGATCCTGCAGGCTGCCGTCCGGGCCGCCAAGGATGCTGGCGTCCCGATCATCGCCGGTACGGATTCCTTCGGCACGGATGTCACCCCGATCGGAACCGAGGTCCGGTTGCTCTCCGAAGCTGGCCTGACGCCGCTTGAAGCGCTGCAGGCAGCCACCACCAACGCGGCGCGTTTGCTCGGGCGAGGCGACACGATCGGCCGCTTGGTACGCGGCTCGCTTGCCGACGTCGTGATCGTCGATGCCGACCCGCTGGCTGACGGCTCGGCGCTCGAAAAGGTGAGCACGGTGATCGCTCAAGGTGCGGTGGTTCGAACGAATCTCTGATCCGTTGACATGTGACTAAATGGTCACCTATTCTGAAGCCATGGACCCCGTGTTCAAGGCACTCGCAGACCCCACGCGTCGGGAATTGCTCGACGAGTTGTTCCGCGCGGACGGGCAAACCCTGTCGGCCCTCGGAGCCCGGTTCGAGATGACTCGTTTCGGCATCGCCAAGCACCTCAAGCTGTTGGAGGATGCAGGATTGGTGGTCACCCGCCGTCGGGGGCGTGAAAAGCTGCACTTCCTGAACCCGGTCCCCATCAGGCTCATCCATGACCGCTGGGTGAGCAAATACGCAGAACCATGGGCCGCTGCCCTCAGCGACCTCAAATCCAGATTGGAAAGTCCCATGGAAAAAATCTTCGAGATCTATATCAAGACCACCCCGGAACGGCTGTGGGAAGCCATCACCAACAGCGAGATCCGGAGCAAGTACCAGTTCGGGAACACCCTCACCTCGGACTGGACGCAGGGTGGGCGCTTCGAGATGCGCAATCCCAAGGCCGACGCACCACTCGGAGAAGGCGAGAACATCGAGGTCGATCCACCGCGCCGGCTCGTCCAGACCATGACCGCGTTGTGGGGCGATGACGTCAAGGCTGAGGGAACCTCGCGGATCACCTGGGAGATCGAGCCGGTGGGCGATTCGTGCCACCTCACCGTGACGCACGATCAGCTACGCGAAGGCGCCAACGACCAGCTCTATGGCGGCTGGCCCATGATCCTCTCCGGCCTGAAGACGTGGCTGGAGACGGGCGAGACGCTCACCACGCCTGGCTCACTCATGTACGCCTAGCCCAAGTAGGTCGCATTTGTGCGCGTTCTGAGGGCTCAAAACGCGCACAACTGCGACCCAGTTGGGTAAGGCGACGTTAGGCGACGGGGGCCGGCACCTCTTCCTCGGAGAGCCAGGCCGCCTGCATGGTCCCGAGCAGGTGCGGGGCGAACTCTTCGCCGATGGACAGGACCACGCGGCATCGTGCTCCCCGCTGGTCCGGGAAGCCCACATACTGGCCACGGAGGTCGCACACGGTTTGGCCACGGCTCGGACCGTTGGTCGTGTCCACGGCTACCCGGACCTTGGGAGCCACAGCCACTTCCACTCCCCTGACGGCAATGGCTGCGGCGAGGGGATCATGCATCGCGGAGCAGGCCCGCCCGAAGATGTCCACGTAGAAGCCGAAGTAGTAGCCCAGCATGTCGCCGAGGGCCTGGGAAACCGGGTGGTCGGAGGCAAGGAGTTCCTGCCGGTGGCTTTCTTCCAGGACGTTGGTCATGGTCACGTCCAGGGGCACCAGGGTCACATCCCAGTCGGCTGCAAGGACTTCGGCCGCGGCTTCGGGATCATTGGCGATGTTGGCCTCGGCCACCGGCGTGATGTTTCCAGGAGCCAACGCTGCGCCGCCCATGATGGTGATCTCAGCGACGAGTTCGGGAAGCTTCGGTTCCAGGCGCAGGGCTTCGGCGATGTTGGTCAGCGGGCCGATTGCGACGACGCGCAGCTCACCGGCGTGCTTCCGGGCCAGTTCCACGAGGAGTTCCGCGGCCGTACCCGGCACCGGCTCACGGTCGGACGGCTCAAGGTCCACTCCCCCGATTCCGTTGTCGCCGTGCACATGCGGAGCTCCGCCGTGGAACGTGCCCACCTGCGGATCGTGTGCGCCTACGGCAACGGGAATGTCCGGGTGCCCGGAGAGCTTCAGCAAATCGAGCGTATTCCGGGCCCCGCCGGCCGCGCTGATGTTGCCGCTGACGGTACCGATGCCCACCAGCTCCGCCCGTGGCGACGCCAGGAGGTAGGCGAGGGCCAGGGCGTCGTCGATGCCTGTATCGCAATCAAGGAAGAAGGGTGCGGGCTGGTTCATGGTTCTCTCATTTCGGGTCTTGCGGAACATGGCTGGTGAGATGCGCGCGGAGCTGGGTACCGCCGTCGTGCTTTAGATCTTTTGGCCCTTGGGCGCTGCGATGAACAGGCTCACCACGAAGGCGAGCACGGTGATGCCTACGGAAATCCAGAGGGCCGTTGAGTACCCGGCGGCTGTGCCGAGGCCCGCGAACGGTGCAACAACCACGACGCCGAGACTCGCCCCGATGCCGAAGCTCGCTCCGTTGATGCCCGGCAGGGCGGCGGGCGCTTCCTTGGGCGAAAGGAGAACAGAGAGTCCGTTGATCGCGGTGAGGAAGAAGCCGTTGTAGAAGATGCCAAGTGCGGCGATGGCGATGAGGACCGCGATCTGGTTGTTGGCGAACAGCGCAGCCACGATCGCGCAGGCCAGGCTGGCCGCCGATCCGACGCGGACGGTCTTGATCCAGCCGCGACGGTCGGCAATCCAGCCGGCGAGCGGTGCGGCGAAGACGCCGATTAATGCCGCGGGAGTCAGGAAGAGCAGGGCCGCGACGGAGGCGGAGAGGCCGAATCCGCTGTTCTTGTCCTGGCTCAAGAGCACCACGGTGAAGTTGATGATGGCGAAAATACCGGCCAAGGTCAGGACCGTGGTGGCAATGACGGGCCACACCTGGCGGGAACGGAGGTGGTGGACGGCAACCAGCGGGGTCTCGCGCTTCTTCTCGATCAGCCAGAACGCGGTGAAGGAGGCGATGCTTCCGGCAAGGAGGCCCAGGGCTGCCGGCGAGGTCCACCCTGCCGATGAACCCGTGGACACGAAGTACGTAACGAACACCAGGAACACCGACAGCGAGCCCGCACCCCACCAGTCCATCCGGCCGGCGGCAACGGCGGACCGTCCCTTGGGGACTACTTTGATGACGCAGACGACGGCGATCGCGGCCAGTACCAGCACGGCGACGAAGATCGACTGGAAGCCCAGGGTTTCAGCCATCAGGCCACCGAAGTAGCCATCCACGCCACCGACGCCGCCGTTGATGGCAGCGATGATTCCGATGGACGTGCCGAAGAGCCTCGCAGGCAAGTACTCGTTGAGGACGATGTAGGACAGCGCGAAGATCGCACTCGACACGCCCTGCATGAAGCGGCCGGTGACCAGCAGGGGAAGGTTCGGGGCGAAGATACACAGCACGGTTCCGGCTCCCATGATCGCGAGGACCAGCAGGAGTGCGGTGCGGCGTCCAATGAAGTCGCTCCAGCGTCCGATCACCGGACCGGCGATGGCGCCGGCCAGGAAGAACATGGACTGGACCTGGGCAACGGCTTCCGGTGTCTCGCCGAAGAACGAACCGATGTGGGGCAGCGCAGGGGTGATCATGCTGGCGTTGAGCTGGAACGCGAGCACGGCCAGGACCAGAGTGGTGATCAGGAAGGCAGCGGCACGGCCCTGAAACCGGCCTGCCTCCGTCTCCGTCGCCAAGTCCGTTTCCTGCGGTTCCACCGCGGTGTTGGGGATGTTCACATCAAACTCCTTTGTCCGAGGGCGCCGGCAAGCGCCGCTGGATGTGAGTTGTTATACAAGCATGTATTACGAGCTTGTGCAACCTCTGACAGTTCTCCGGTACAGTGTGACTAACCGATTCCTAGCGAGGCTCCCTTGACCGACAACGCCGTCCAGTTCCTCTCCCGGCCCCTCGCTGCCCAACAAGGGCAGCCCCTGCGCGTAGCGGCCTACTCCCGTATCGCCGAGGCCATCAGGACCAAGCTCCTGCCACCTGGCTCCCTCCTTCCCACGGAGACCGAACTGGGCAACATGATGGACGTAAGCCGCACCGTGATCCGGGAGGCCCTGATGCTCCTCGAGGAGGACGGCCTCACCCGTGCACGACGCGGAGTGGGCCGGTTCGTGGCTGATTCCCTGCCGCGGATCGGAATCGAGCACATCCGGCCGTTTGACCAGCTGCTGGGTGGCCAGGATTCGGACATCCAGGTCAAGCGGGTGGCTGCCATCAAGCAGCCCGCCTCGGAATTCGTGGCACCCGGCCTTGGCGTACAGCCCGACGAAGACGTGTGGTTCTGGGAAAGCGTGCTGATCCGTAACGGCGAACCCGTGGCGCACTTGCAGGAGAACGTGGCGCAGGATCTGCCGGAAGCTGCGGAGTTGTTGGAGGCGGCCGAAGCACCCGGACTGCCCGCTGCGACACTCCTGGAAATCCTCGCGGGCCTCTCCCGAAGCACCCTGGGTCCAGGCGAATGCCAGATCAGCCTCAGCACGGCCGGTCCCAGCCGTGCCAAACTGCTGGACCTCCGGCCCTCCGATCCAGTCTTGGTCCTCACCCAATACGTCCGCCGCAACGGCGCACCGTTCTACCTGGCCAAATGCCTCGTCGCAGCCAAGGCCGGGCACCTCTCCGTCATCCAGTCATCCTGAACTTTCTTTCCAAGGTAGGTCCCCCATGAGCTCTTCCATGCCCAATTCCGCCCTCACCATCGTGGGCAGCATCAACCTCGACATCACGGCCACCACCCGCAGGCTCCCCTCCCCGGGCGAAACCGTAGGCGACGGCGTTCTCCGCCAGCAGCCCGGCGGAAAAGGCGCCAACCAGGCTGTCGCCGCAGCCCGGCTGTCCGGTTCTTCGCGCATGGTCGGGGCCGTCGGCCGGGATGAAGCGGGACGAACCCTGCTCGAAGCCATGGCGGCTGCCGGCGTCGACATTGCGGACATCGCACACGTCGACGGCGCCACCGGTACAGCGCTGGTTCTGGTGGACTCCGACGGCGAAAACCAGATCGTCGTCTGCCCGGGCGCCAACGGGCAGGTCTCCGTGGAAGGTGTTGCCTTCAACGATGACGAGGCCGTGCTGTGCCAACTCGAAGTCGACCAAGAGGTGGTCCTGGAGACTGCCCGCCGCGCCAAGGGCTTCTTCGCCCTGAATGCCGCACCCGCCGCGCCTTTGCTGCCCGAGCTCCTGGACCGCTGCGACCTGGTGATCGTCAACGAAACGGAATACGCGCTGATCCCTGAGCTGCAGAACGCGCCGTTGGTGGCAGTGACGTACGGCGGCGAGGGCTCGGCGATCTTCAAGAACGGCGAACGTGTGGCGGAAGCTCCCGCCGTTGCGGTGACGGACGTTGCCAACACCATCGGCGCCGGCGACGCCTTCTGCGCGGCTCTGGTCTTGGCGCTGCAATCCGGATTGCCCTACGGCCATGCGCTGGCTGCGGCCAACGCGGTGGGAGCCGACGCCGTGAGAGATGCTTCCTCCCAGCCGGCCCTGCGTCCGCTGCAGCACTACATCGACGCGTCGCGCTCTTCGGCCAGTCTCACTTGCTAGCATGTCTGGACATGACGGAAAAGCAACCTAAGCCAGACACCCAAACAGCAGCGGACACCGCGCGGGTGGACTTCACTGCTATCCCCCGCATCAAGAGCGAGCTGACTACGTTCGCGGGGACCGCTGACTTGGCCTAACCGACAATCCGGAAGTCGTTGAACTCCCCGGTCGCATCCGTAACCTGGAAGTCGACGTCCTCTACACGGCCGGGTGCACCGGACGAGTTGAGCCAGTCCAACAGGTGGTCGACGTCCGGGCGCGGCCCTTCAGCGACCAGTTCAACAGAGCCATCGAAGCGGTTCCGCACCGTTCCGGTCAGCAGGAGTTCGTCTGCCTTACGGGCCGTCCAATAGCGGAAACCTACGCCTTGGACTACGCCGGAAATCCGCGCGGTGAGCCTGCACTCGTCGCTAGCCATGGACCCACCTTAACGAATCCCGCCCTCGTACGCCCCTCCCCAGGTACAAGGCTGGGTTGAGCGGACGAGGGCGGGATCCGTGCGCCGGAAAAACTAGCTCACCACGATGTCCCGTGTGGCGTTGTTATATGTGATGGTGACCGGGCCGCCGTCGTGGTTCAGCTCGTGGTTGGCACCATCGCGGGCGCCGAACGCACCGTAGTTCTCGTCCCATGAGCGGTTGAGGGCGATCTTGTAGGTGTAGAAACCGGCAGGCAACTCTGCAGTCAAAGTCCACAGCTGGACCAGCGGGTTGAACTCCATCTGCGCCTCGTCATACTGCGGAGCCCAGTCCTCGGCCGCACCCAGGAGCTTGTTGAAATCACCCGCAATGGCAACGGCTTCCGGCTGCGGCAGCGTTTCGACGGCGGGGGCAGCGGCCTTCTTGACGGGTGCCTTTCGGGTGGTGGCCTTCTTGGCGGTGGGCTCGGCCTTCACAGCGGCGGCCTTCTTCGGGGCTGCCGCCCGCTTGGCCTTGGGCTTGGCCGGCGGGGCAGTCGGGACGGCGACGTCGGCCGGGACGGGAGTGCCGGCGTCGAGCGCTTCCGCGAAAGCCGAAACGTCCGGGAAGGCGACGGTCGCGCGCAGACCATCATCCGGGATGGTCCAGCCCGAGCGGCCCTTCACCAGCCAGCCAGCTTTGACCAGCTTGGCCGAGGCCGTGGTCAGGTTCTTGTGGCCGCGCGGAATGCCACCGCTCAGCAGTTCGGCTTCATGGGCGTCGAACGGCACGCGGACGGTTGCCTCAGCCAGCACTTCACCGGCGTTCAGCATGGCCCCGGACCACACGCCTTCGGCCAGGATGTCCAGTACGGCCTTCAGACGAAGGTTGGTGTTCTCGGCGGTGCTCGCGCCCATGCTTCTCCTTCAACGGTGGATACTCACCCAGCAGTTTGCCAATGATTTGTTAATTCCGGCGACTGCAAAAGGTAAACACCGTGTGTCGTGACCGAGTGTGACATTCGTGACGCCCGAAGTGAGCGCAGGGTCTCGGCTGAGGCCTGATTACTGCTGCGGAACGGACTCCTTGACCCACTCCGTCACTTCGTCCAGCAACACCTTTTTCCGCTCGTCGCTGGCAAAGGAAGACCGGATGGAGTTGGCCGCGAGCGTGGCCTGCTCGGGCACGGAGAAGCCGTGGACCTTGACCAGGTGCTGGTAGTTGTCATCCACGTATCCGCCGAAGTAGGCGGGGTCGTCCGAGTTGACGCACACGTTGAGTCCGATGGCCAGCATCTCCGGCAGCGGGTGGTCTTCGAGCTTGTCCACGGCGCGGAGACGGACGTTGGAGAGCGGACAGACCGTCAGCGGCACCTGCTCGGATACGAGGCGCTGGACCACATCCGTGTCCTCCATGCAGCGGATGCCGTGATCGATGCGTTCAACATGCAGCACGTCCAGGGCCTCAGTGATGTACGACGCCGGTCCTTCCTCGCCGGCGTGCGCAATGCGGCGCAGCCCGGCTTCCGTCGCGCGCTGGTACAGGCGCTCGAATTTCGACGGCGGATTGCCCACCTCTGCGGAGTCCAAGCCAATACCCACGATTGGTGCGTGCATGGCGATGAGCTGGTCCAGCACTTCAAGAGCCGAATCCTCGGACATGTCGCGAAGGAAGGCTGCGATGAGGAGGGTCGAGACGCCGAAGTCTTCCTCGGACGTGGCGAGCGCATTGGCCACCCCGTTGACGCAGGTCTCCAAGGCAACTCCACGCGAAACGTGTGCCTGCGGATCCATCATGATCTCCGCGTGGCGGACGCCCCCGGCGGCAGCACGCTTCAGGTAGTCGCGGGTCATGTCCGCGAAGTCCTGCTCGGTCTGCAGCACGGCCATGTTGGCGTAGTAGAGGTCCAGGAAGGACTGGAGATCCGTGAACTCGTACTTCTCGCGCAACTCTTCGATGTCCTCGTACGGCAGCTCGATGCCGTTGCGTTCGGCAAGGGAGAAGATCAGCTCGGGCTGCAGCGTCCCTTCGATGTGCAGGTGCAGTTCGGCAACCGGGGGCGCCGTCGTCGTCGTTTTCTCGCCAAAAGTTTCCACCCGACAACTCTAGGCCGAATCCTCTTCGCGTGTCCCGGAGCACTGAACTTGGTTCTGCGCCGCAGCACCGCCAAACTGAAGGGATGCAGACTTTCCTCCCCTTCGCCGATTTCCGTGAGAGCGCCGCTGCGCTGGACACCTCAAGGCTCGGCAAGCAGCGCGTCGAAGCCCTCCAGGTGCTCCGCGCACTCGTCATCCCCGAATACGGATGGCAGAACCACCCGGCCGTCCGTATGTGGATGGGCCACGTCCCCGCCCTCACCCTCTACGGCCTCGCGATGGCCGACGAATGGATCAAGCGCGGACACCCGGACAACACCCGCGCCAACATCACTGAGTTCGCCCCGCAGGCAGCCCACCCGGATTACGCCGACCGGATCGTCATGCCCTGGTGGCTGGGCGATGAGGACCTGCACCAGACCCACCGATCCAAGCTCATCGGCAAGGATCCCAAGCATTACAAGCAGTTGTTCCCCGGCACCGAAGAACGGCTGGACTACATCTGGCCCGAGCCGCGGCACGAATTCCACCCCGAAGACCCGGAGGACGATCGCCTGTGGATCATCCGGTCCGCCGTCGAGAACCTCCGGCCTGAAGACCTCAGCACGGTCAGCCTGCCGCCGCACGGGAAAGCCCGGCCCGCCGCGGATCCGGACGAGTACCAGTTTGTGTACCAGGAAGAGAAGTCCCGTCGCAATCTCGGAGCACCGAAAAAGCGGCCGGTCAAGCTTGAGAAGAAGCCCACCCGCAAGCGGGCCGCAGCCGAAGAGGCGTTCAACGTCCTCCCCGGCAAGACAGAGATTGCGGTCCCGTTCGAGGACGGCCGAATCTTCGCGCTCGGCAAGGTCGTGGGCCGGCCCATCACCGTTGACGGTCGTTTCGCCCGCAACTTCGAACTCACTGACGTGATCGACCGCGCAGCTTTCGACTACCCGGCCCTGCTGCAGGATCCCCGGGTGTTCTTCCCCGTACCCGCACCGTAACCGCCAGGAGGGCCATGGATTTCCAGCACATCATCGAGGTTGTGGGCCGCTACATGGACTTTGCCGGTGTGGCAGTGATGGTGGTGGGTGCTGTGGTTTCCCTGCCACTGGCCCTGCGGGGTTACCAGCCCAAGCGCGCCAACGGACTGGCTCCCTTTTCCCCTTACCGTGCCTACCGGCAATTGCTGGGACGCTCCATTCTGTTGGGACTTGAGCTCCTGGTGGCCGCCGACATCATCAGGACAGTCGCAGTGACGCCCACTTTCGAGAGCGTGGGCGTCCTCGCCATCATCGTGCTCATCAGGACGTTCCTCAGCTTCTCCCTGGAGCTGGAAATCACCGGCCGATGGCCCTGGCAGAAGGAAAAAGAGCCCGACGCCGGTGGGAAGCTGGCGTCTAATCCATGACACAGCCGTGGGGACCGGACCTTCTTGGTGAAGGCTTCGAACAGCAAACGCTAAAGCTCGACGGCGGCTCTGTCGCCACCCTGGTCCGGTACAACGGTTCAGGTCCCCAATGGTCGGACGAGACCGGCGGCCTGGATATCGATGCAGATGTCCTCTACGTCCACGGCTGGTCGGACTACTTCTTCCAGCGCCATGTTGCCGAATTCTGGCACCGGGCCGGGGCGCGCTTCTTTGCCTTGGACCTTCACAACTATGGACGCAGCCTCCGGCCTGGGCTCGTACCGGGCTTTGTCAGCAATCTGTACGACTACGACGCGGACATTGCGGCGGCTCTGGCAGCAATGGGCCGGTCCGGTGTTCCCGGCACGGACCGACCCCTGGTTCTGCTGGGCCACTCCACGGGCGGCCTCACCCTCAGCTTGTGGGCTCATCGTCACCCCGGCATGGCCTCGGCGCTGATCCTCAACAGCCCGTGGCTGGAATTCCAAGCTACCGAGCTCGGCCGGCGTGCCATTGCTCCGTTGATGGGGCTCCACGCCAAACTCCATCCGTTGGCACCCCTGCCTGCGGTGGATCCCGGAATCTACACCCGCGCCGTATCAGCGGCACTGGACGGCGAGTGGGAGTACAACCTTGAGTGGCGGCCCGACCGGGGTTTTCCGCTCACTCCGGCGTTCCTGGACGCGGTGTTCCGCGGCCAAGCGACCGTTGCTGCGGGCCTCGGCATCGACATTCCCGTGCTGGTGCTGCTCTCGGACAAGAGCTACCTTCAGCCCAAGTGGTCCGCGGACGCCCTGACAGCTGACGTGGCACTGAACGTTGACGCCGTGGCCCACCGTTCATTGTCCCTGGCCGACACCGTCACGGTGAGCCGGCTGCCGAACGCTTTCCACGACATCTTCCTGTCGCCCGAGGCCATCCGGCGCAAGGCGTTCGCCCGAGTCGGCCGCTGGCTTCCTACTGCCCTGCAACCCGTGGATGCAGGGCAGTGGGAAGCACGGACAACGGGGTTGTAGCTCCCCGCCTCCGCCGAATGTGGAGTTACTTGCCGAGTCCTGCCCTTCTCAAGGCCTCAGCCATCGCTGTGTCAGCGGGTGCCGGGCTGGCCTGACGAGGGTTGCCGCCGCGCGGGTTGCCTTGGCTTTGGCGGCGATCACCCTGGCCGCGCTGACCTTCGCGGCCTTGACTGCGCTGACCTTGTCCACGCTGGCTGTCGCCGCGCTGGCCACCATCGCGTTGGCCACCATCGCGGCCGGCCGAACCGCGGCCGCCTGCGCCGCGTCCGCCGGCAGTGCCGGGTTCATCGTCCAGGCGCAGCGTGAGCGAGATGCGCTTCCGCTCGGGATCAGCCTCAAGGACTTTCACGCGGACCACCTGGCCGGACTTCACAATCTCGCGGGGATCTGACACGAACTTGTTGGACAGTGCGGACACGTGGACCAACCCGTCCTGGTGCACTCCAACATCCACGAACGCACCGAACGCGGCCACGTTGGTGACCGTGCCTTCCAGGATCATGCCGGGCTTGAGGTCGGAGATCTTCTCGATGCCTTCAGAGAACGAGGCGGCTTTGAAGGCAGGACGCGGGTCGCGGCCCGGCTTCTCGAGTTCGGACATGATGTCCTTCACGGTGGGCAGGCCGAACGTGCCGTCAACGAAGGCTTGGGGGTCCAAGGCCGTGGCAGGACCGCCACCAGCGGCAACCAGGATTTTGCGGGCAACGGAGTACGCCTCCGGGTGCACACTGGAAGCGTCCAAAGGCTCAGCTCCCCCGGTGATCCGGAGGAAGCCCGCGCACTGTTCGAACGCCTTCGCGCCCAGGCGCGGGACCTTCTTCAAATCGCTGCGCTTGCCGAAGGGGCCATTCTCATTCCTGTACGCCACAATGTTCTCGCTCAGCAGCGGACCAACACCGGCCACGCGGCTCAACAATGCCGGTGACGCAGTGTTCACGTCCACGCCCACTGCGTTCACGCAGTCTTCCACCACGGCATCCAGGGATCGGTCCAGCTTCGCGGCAGTGACATCGTGCTGGTACTGGCCCACGCCGATGGACCTGGGCTCGATCTTCACCAGCTCGGCCAAGGGGTCCTGGAGCCTGCGCGCAATGGAGACTGCTCCGCGAAGGGAGACATCCATGCCCGGCAGTTCAGAGGCTGCCAGCGCGGAGGCCGAGTACACAGATGCCCCGGCTTCGGAGACCACAAGCTTCTGGATACCCTTCACTCCGGCAGCATCGAGCGACTTGATGAGTTCGGTAGCCAGCTTGTCCGTTTCCCGCGAAGCCGTGCCGTTGCCGATCGCCACGAGTTCCACGCCGTACTGCCTGGCCAGGCTGCCGAGCGTGGCAAGGGCTTCGTCCCACTTCCTGGCCGGTGCGTGCGGATAGATAGTGTCGGTAGCTACGACCTTTCCGGTGCCGTCCACCACAGCCACCTTCACACCCGTGCGGAGTCCCGGGTCCAGGCCCAGCGTCGAGCGGTTCCCGGCAGGGGCAGCGAGCAGGACATCGCGCAGGTTGGCCGCAAAGACACGCACGGCTTCGTCTTCGGCGTCGGCGAACATGCGGCCACGAAGGTCCGTGGTGAGGCGGTCCAGGATGCGCCCACGCCAAGCGAGCTGGGCAGTCTGAGTGAGCCACCCATCGGCGGGCCTGCCCTGGTTGGCGACCCCAAGGGACTTGGCCACAGCGTTCTCGTAACGCGTCCGGGCGGCGGCCAGGGCGTCGTCGTCGGCCGGGTCCGCTTCGGCGAGGTCCAGCTCAAGGACGCCGTCCTTCTCGCCGCGCAGCAGCGCGAGCACACGGTGCGACGGCATGCCGGACGGGACCTGGGTGAACTCGAAGTAGTCCTTGAACTTCTGGCCTTCGGCTTCCATGCCTTTCTTGACCCGGGAAACCATGGACCCCTGCTTCCACAGACGCTCGCGAAGGTCCTCTGCGAGGTCCGGATCCTGCGCCACCCGCTCCACCAGGATGGCGCGTGCCCCTGCGAGCGCCGAGGCTGCATCCTCGATGGAGTGCTCCGCGTTCAAGTACTTTGCCGCTTCCGTTTCCGGGTTGAGCTGCGGGTTCGCCAGGAGGATGTCTGCCAGCGGTTCGAGCCCTGCTTCGCGGGCAATCTGTGCTTTGGTGCGGCGCTTGGATTTGAAGGGGAGGTAGATGTCCTCCAGCCTCGCCTTGGTATCGGCCCCGACGACGGCGGCCTCCAGTTCCGGAGTCAGCTTGCCTTGCGCTGCGATCGCCTCCAGGACGGTCTTGCGGCGTTCTTCCAGTTCCCGCAGGTACCTCAGGCGTTCCTCGAGGTCGCGCAACTGGGTGTCGTCAAGCGTCCCGGTGGCTTCCTTGCGGTACCGGGCGATGAAGGGAACAGTGGATCCGCCGTCGAGCAGTTCCACCGCGGCTTTGACCTGCCAAGCCTGGACGCCAAGTTCCTTGGCGATGAGTTGGTGGATGGCAGAGTCTGCTGACTGGTGTTGAAGATTTTGGGTCACCCTGACAGTTTGCCTCACGTGGCTGACAGTTTTCAGGTCCGGCCCTATGCCGGGGGCGCCGTTAGTGCTGTAGTTGGACCATGCAGGAACTGCTGATCATCCTCCAGGACGGATTCGCTTCCGATGACGTGACTGTCACCGTCAACGGCAAGGAAGCCGTGTCCGAGCGGGATGTCTCCACCAAGATGTTGCTCGGCATGGCCGACGAGATCACGGTGGAACTCCCCGCGAAAGGTGCCACGGTTGGGGTTGAGGTCAGCAGCCGGAAACTCAGCGCAACCAGGAAGCTCGTGGGAAAACCCAAGAGCCTGATCGTCTCCATCGAGGAAGGCGAACTGGTGTTGCGTGAAGGGACGGGCCGCGAGGCGTTCCTTTAGGGAGCGCTTCGCGGCGGCTGGACTTTCGCTGCAGCCCTTGGGGGGCTAGTGGGCCATGTGCTCCTTGGCGGAGATGTGCTCCACCAATTCGCCTACGCGGTCCTCGGCGTAGTTCCGGGCAATGTCTCCTTGGCTGATGATGCCAACGAATTTGTGGTCACTGATGACGGGAAGCCGGCGGACCTGGTGTTCCTCCATCATGCGGATACATTCATCGATGCTGGCGTCCGCATCAATCCAATGGGGCTTGCCCTGGGCGAGTTCGCTGGCGCGGACTTCACGGGCATCCTTGCCTTCGGCCAGGCATTTGACCACGATGTCGCGGTCGGTGATGACGCCGGAGAGCTTGCCATCATTGCCGCAGATGGGAAGCGAACCGCAGTCCAGTTCCTTCATCTTGCGGGCGGCGTCCTCGAGGGTCTGGTCTTCCGGGATACACCAGGCATTCGTGGTCATAAATTCACGTACGACACTCATGGGTCCTCCTTCATCGATTGGGGTCATCGACGTGGGGTCCTTGGGTCCTCTTGGGGGTCCTTTCGGCACCGGCGCCGATGGAGCCAGACTACGCCGGGTGGTGGGCACTGACCAGCGCCGCGGGCTCCGACGGGAAAATTCTCGTTCTGGCGCTGGGAACGACTCCAACTAAGCCGACTTCTTTCGACTTAGCCCTATTCCCTCATCATGGTCGAGATCGGAATCTTGAGCGCTCTTAGGGCCGGAGCGATGCTTCCCAGAAACGCTGTCAGCATTCCAAGGGCGAGGCCGGCCCACGCTGAGATCCAGGGGAACGGAGGTGCAGAGACACCGAAGGGAGCACCAAATTGGTTTGCGATTACAGGGTAGACCAAGAGAGACAGCGGTATGGAGAAAGTCCCAGCAAGTAGAGCAACTATCTGTGACTCAAGGACCATGATGAAGGGAATCTGCCAGCGTCGAGCCCCGAGGGCACGACGAAGGGAGAGTTCGGATGATCGTTCCCGAAGAGCGCTGAGGCCTACATTTGCGACGGCAAAGGCTGTCGCCAGTACCCCCAGAGTGCCTACGGTGAGAAAGCTTGAGCGCGTTGCGGACACTTCCATCTGTAGCTGGCCGACGGTGTCACGGCGGGTTACAGTCCATGACACATGATTGGCGCTGAACTCGTCCAAGAACTTGAGATGGGCAATGAACGACTCTGCTGTTAGGTCGGGAGCGGATGCTTCAAGAGTAGTGCTTATCGTGCCCTCTTGGTTGACCAACAGCATCGGGAGATCTGCGATGTTCCCGTAGACGGCCGGCTTTACACTTCCGTCCTCAACGATGCCGGCGATGTCGACAGGCCAAGAGCCGCTCACCTGCTGGACGCGCAGGTGAATTTCCATTCGTGGACTTGTACCCACGGACTGGGCCGCAGCCCGGTTCAGCACAACTTGCAGTCGAGTCCGACCTTCCACCTCGGACAGCCAGGCGCCCTCAACGACTGGAAAGTCGCGGATAGGTCCCGCGGAGGGTTGCGCAAATACGATCTCCGCGTCGATCCGCTTTCCGTTGCTGTCCAGGCTGATTGCGGGGGAAGACGCCAGCCGCACTACTTTGGCATCAGTGCCGAGCGATCTACGAAGTTGATCTGTGACTGTCAGGCCACGATTCAGGTCAGCATTCCCCGTTAGCCCCGCTGCGTCAAAGGTTGCCGTCTTCCCACCTGACAGAAGTGCCTTTTGTTCGACGGTCGCTTGGATAGTTGCCGATGCGGAATAGATAGACACCAACCCGACGATTCCCACCGTAAGACTGAGAGCGGTCAAGAGACCCCTGACTGGAAAACCCCTAACTCCTTGCCATGCTATCCGGAGCACGTCGTCCCCGACGTCGTTAAGAAGGGGCCCACAAGCTGCTTACGGTGAGGTTGACCAATCAATTTGCCACGATGCAACTCAACAGTCCTACTGGTGCGGCAGGCTATTTCATTGTCGTGCGTCACAACAACTAGGCCACGTCCCTCGTGAGTACCTAAGCCCAACAGCTGATTCATCACCGTTTCGCCCGTTTCGGCGTCAAGCGATCCGGTTGGTTCATCAGCAAGAATGAGGCGGGGTGATCGTATGAGTGCCCTGGCGATGGCCACTCGCTGCTGTTCGCCCCCAGAGAGGGTACGAGGCAGTCGCTGTACCAGTTGATCCATTTCGACAAGTTCAAGGTTCCTGTGGGCACGGAACCGCTTTTCCCGTTCCGAAGTCCCAGAGTCGTGCCTCAGCGGTGCCATGACGTTTTCCAACGCTGACAGGTGTGGAATGAGGGAAAATCTCTGGAAAACGAAGCCGATGGCTGATCCACGTAGGACATCTCGACCGCGTTGGCGAAGTGTTGACGTATCACGGCCGAGCAGATGATAGCTCCCGCCGTCGAAGTCGTCGAGCAGCCCCAGGATCGACAGCAACGTACTCTTTCCTGATCCCGATTTGCCAACCAGGGCTACGGAATCGCCGGGTTCCACCGTTAGGCTGATGCCGTCGAGTAGATTCCGGTGACCCGAAATGGACTTGGATCCGTTTTGTACTTCAAGGATTGCGTCGCTTCTATCCATGGAGGGCGGTCGTGTGGGGAATCTCCACGACCTCGCCCTCCTTCAATCCTTCTGTGACGACGATTTGCACGCCATCGGTCGCGCCGAGCTTCACACGTCGGTCTTCAAGCGAATGGCCGCTCCTGACGTGGACCAGCCCCGAGGAAACTGATCCTTCGACCGCCTCTACGGGCAGAACAAGCGCATCGATGGTGGTCGGAAACCTCACAGCCAAGATCCCGGTCAATGCGTTGATCGCAGGCTGTTCGTTGGGGACGACGCAATACAGCTTACGGAGATCTTCCTTCGAGTCAGGTGAACCGCTCGCTATGGGATCCAGTAGCTGGCATTCAAAAGGTTCAGCCCCACCGCTGATTTGGGCTCTGGCAGATACCGGGGTTTCCTGCAATCGGAGGAGATCAGCGCCCGCCACGGGGGCCGCAATAACGAACCCGGAATAGGTGCCGGTGGCCACCGGTAATCCCCGGGCTACAGTGGCACCTTCGGGCACAATACTCACCAGGTTCATCGTTAGAGCGGGAACCTTGATGGGATGCGATGTGCCGGAGTCATCTACAACAGACATCATCCCGTTCGGATGCTGACTGATTTTTCCGCTTGTCGGAGAAGTTATCTCATACGACACCGAGCTAGCCACTGTCGCATTCAACGACATCACAGGCGTGACGTCCGAACGTTTTACGACGACGGCTTGTAGGTCCGTCGACCCCTGCCCTGCACCGTCGATTTGCGTTGCCTGTGGGCTGGAGCAGCCTGAAGACAGCACCATGAATCCGAACACAGCTAAGCAACCAGCGGCCCTCTTACTGCGCATAAAAAATTGAACCTTCAATTTATTCACCCCGCGGCTCAAATACCGTTGTCGCCAGAAAGCATAGTCCATCAACCTCGGATAAATCACAAGCATTGGTCGTTTGACAACGATCTGATAGGCAATTATCGTTCGAGTTGTCATGCGCTAACAATCTTCTTGAAGTTGTCAGCTACTAAGCATGCTGTGAATCGCTCAACTTTTGCGGGGGGACATATGGGCAAGTCAATCTTTCGTGTTGGATCCATAATCGGCGCGACTCTTGCTTTTATCACAGGAACCTTACTTCCGGCTCAAGCAGGCACTGTTTACTACAACACTTCAGGCACGGTCAATGAGAGTGGAACTCTTTATCAATTCCAAACGGTGAGATGGCACAATCTTGGCGACGCCAATTGGAACATGACATCCATGGCTAGCTGCGGCGGGTACATCGACATCGGCCTGCGTGATAGCAGCGGCGGCTATCAAGTCTCCAATTCGCTTAGATATTTCGGTCCCGGAACCAGGTGGTTCATGCAGGCGGGTGGTACCGGTTCAAACCTGCCGGCATCTTATTACTCGACCAATGCACGCGGGCTTGGGGCCGGCTGCGGCAACGGCGGGGCCATGCCCTTCTACGCAGTCCTCTTCCTCTAGATCGCATGGGAACAGCCAAGAATGAGTATTCGATCCTTTCAGCGGAGAGCTGCCGCCCTTCCACTAGTCCTGCTTCTGGCCGGATGCGGGATCAACGGGGCGGCCTCCTCCCCATCTCCCACGGCGACAGCACAACATACATTCCTCAACCCCGAGCAGATGCCAGAAGTTGTCAAGGCAGAAATCAAAGCATTTCCTTTCTCTTTACCGACCGATGTGGGGTGGTTCACAGAAACACCGCAACAACTAAGCCAGCCAGGAACAAAGTACGAAGACGGCGTTGCTCGCGGTGTAGTGACCTTTTACTGGCTTTGCTCATGGGAACGCGCATACATTGCCGCCTTCAACCGGCAGAATTCATCCGATGCAGAATCGGCGCTGAGAATGATCGAAAAGTTCCCGGCAACCCCCTTCTACACCACAAGCGTGGAGGATCCGGAGCATGGGTGGGAGCACACCGTCCTGGACCCGGCCAAGCTTGGAGATCCCTCTGGAATGAAACAGTCATTCACCCAATCGTGCTCTCAATTCAAATTTGACGACCGGGCAAGTCCATCGTCGACTGCAGTCCCCTAAGACACGGGCTCATCCTATTCTGAGCGCCATGGCTTCTGACCCTATCGGCTGAGTAGCCATGGCGGACCAACTCTATGTCTGCCTCGTTGGGACTTACCATTCGTGCCGTGACGTCAATGCACGAACGACAGTCCCTAGGCCGCATCTACCCCAAGAATTCACATTCATTGGGCAACGAGATGGGTGCCTCCTTTCTTCCCCCAACGAGCCCTTCAGCTCGGTCTGTTTGGAAAGCCGACCAACATGAAATTTTTGTCCCGCGTGCCACATTTGGCGGGTCTCATCGGATCGATTCTTGCCGGCGCCATTATTGTTCCGCTACTGAGCTTTGCTCCCGCGCGCGCTGCTGAACCCGTTACGGTTTTAGATGATCGGCAGAGCTCCCGAACTGCAGCCTTGATACATGCAGAAGACTTCGGGACGGAAGCGCTCGCCTCTTCTGACCTCGCGATATCGGGCTACGGTGATTCATCCGGCTACCACCTCCAAGTTGGACATGAGTCTGAGGGCTTCGCATGGACATCACTGGCTGTAATCAAACCCCGAGGGGTGGATTCCTCATCATGGACGGGCTATCAATGCCTGTCCGGTGACGGCAGGTACGCCGCCGTAGCCGTCCTGTCAGAGTCCTCGGCCAACCTGCCCGCGGCCAGGAACCGTGGAGCATTTGGCTACTCCATCGAGCTTTCCACCGGCAAGGTCACACCGGTAGTCAGCGGAATCGGATTGAAGTATTACTCACCCGGATGCGGAACCGGTGATACGGCGGTGTTTTCCTTGTACCTCGGGGCCCAAGAACAGACAACCGGACTCGTAACGGTTGACCTGGACGAGGGCAAAGTGCAGAACGTCATCACAGTTGACGGGCAAGTTTCGTCAGCAGTTCCGACGCCCCGCGGAATCACGGGTGTCCTGGGGTCAAGTATTGTCGCTGTGGCGGACAAAGGAGACGCCACGCACTCGGCCAAACTTTCTGAACTCGCAACTGTCGAGGGATCCCCTTTCAATCTCCGCCCTTCCATCGACGGTGGGGTCGATCTTCTGAACGTGACTGTCGACAATTCCCATACACAGGCAATGCATTTCGACGGCAAAAAGGTCGATGTACTGGGGCAAGGTCCGGTAAACAAGGTCGCGTTGTTCGCTGGCGGCGGTGGAAGGAACACCGTGACCGGGCTGCAGTCCGCACCCTCTACTTCGTCAATTAAGAGTGTGGATTCATCGCATCTCACCGGCA
Organism: Paenarthrobacter sp. NPDC058040; assembly: GCF_042885775.1. Classification (NCBI taxonomy): domain Bacteria; kingdom Bacillati; phylum Actinomycetota; class Actinomycetes; order Micrococcales; family Micrococcaceae; genus Paenarthrobacter; species Paenarthrobacter sp. NPDC058040. The sequence continues at coordinate 22,742 of NZ_JBHVRN010000001.1, read as the reverse complement.
TGGCTACGGGGGCATCGCTGAACGGAGACGCCGTCTTTGGTTCCAAACAAGCAGGACCGCCAGAACATTCGCAAAGCGAGCAACCGGCCGACCCGGCCCAGACAACAGCGGTCACGGCCGGCGAGGCTGTGGTCACAGGCACCGGCAAAGTCGTGGATCGCACCTTCGATCCCACCCTTGGAGAGATAACCACCGCAGTTTCCACCTTCATTCCGGCGGCCGGGGCGGACTCACAGGCAGCCACCGACGAGAAAAACACGATCTCGCCCAAAGAATCCGTTGATGCCTCTGCTACAGATGGACATGGTGGGGTTAGGGGTTCTGTCCTGCTTGATCCTGGCCCAACGACGAATTCTGGGGGCTTGAAAGTAGACCTGGCCAGTAACACTGACACGCCGACTTGCGCTGTCGGGCGGTTGGACCCGGCTCTGCAGGTCAAGCAACCGTCCAACGCCCAAGTGAACTGGGCCGTGCAAATGGCGGAACAGGGCCTCCTGTCTGGCGCAAAATATGCCCGTCCCGCCAATTTCGCGAACATGGGGCTCGTCAGCTACTCCCCCAGCGACGACTTCTCACCGATACCCTTGGATCACCCGGCGGGTAGCTCACAAACCACGGTCCCTCGTTCAGTCATGCTGGGAATCCTCGCCCAGGAATCCAACTTCAACCAAGCCTCATGGCACGCCCTTCCTGGAGTCCCAGCCGACCCTCTGATCGCCGACTACTACGGTGCTGCCGGAACCATCGATCAAATTGACTACCCCGGGGCTGACTGCGGCTACGGCCTCGCTCAGGTAACGAACGGAATGCACGCCGGAGATACAGCCATCTCGCATCACGGCCAGATGAAAATTGCCGCGGATTACCAGGAGAATATTGCTGCCGGACTGCAGATCCTCGAGTCGTCATGGAACCAGCTTTACGAATCCGGCATCACTGCCAACAACGCAGACCCCGCCAAACTGGAAAACTGGTACTTCGCTCTCTGGGCGTACAACAGCGGAATCCAGCCCACTGCCGCCTTCGGAAACACCACAGGGTGCGCGCCCAGCCCAAGATGCACCGGCCCGGATGGGACTTGGGGCCTCGGCTGGAGCAATAACCCCCGGAACCCGTCCTATCCGCCCAACCGTGCACCATTTCTGCAAAACACCTACGCTGATGCCGCACATCCGGGAGACTGGCCATATCAGGAACGTGTTATGGGCTGGATGGCCAGCCCGATCATCCGCTACGGCTACTATGGCTACTCCAGTCCGCAATATCACGGAGCCTCTTGGATACAGCTCCCTGGGGTGAACGCCATGTGTGACAGCACCAACAAATGCAACCCGGCCGATGCCACTGGCAAATACTGCACCTTGGCTGATTACGAGTGCTGGTGGCACAAACCCGTGACCTGGGTGAGCACGTGTGCCACGACTTGTGCCACGTCGGTTTATGAATACGCTGCCGGATCAACCGAGCCCACCTACGGCAATCCTCACCCACCGACTTGCAACCTGGACTCCACGGTCCCCAGCGGCCCGGGCGGGGTCCCAATCGTCGTCGACGACGAGCCGTCCCCACCGTTGAATATTGCAGGATGCTCCGGAGCGAACTGGTCCAGCAAAGGCACGTTTGTTATGAGCTACGGGAAGAACAGTAGCGGGGTTTCCGTAGGACAGATCGACACGCACCAGCTTGGAGTAGGCCTCGGCGGCCGGATCCTTTTTACCCATACCGAGCCCGCCAATGAACCTCAGGTCATCAACACCGGAGTTTGGACGCCCATCCTGCCAAGCCTGCAGTACTACAAAATAAAGATCCACCTCCCTGCGACGGGTGCCACGGCCACAGATGTTGTCTACACCATCACCCCTGGTGGCGGTGTAGCTCCATGGAAGATCCGTGTCAACCAGGACTGGGGCTCGGAACAGTGGACCACCATCGGGACATTTGCCATGCAAAACGGTGGGAGTGTTTCTCTCAACAACAGCAGCAACATGACCCCCGGCGGATACGACGTCGCATATGATGCGATCGCCTTCATTCCCATGGGGGGCTCACCCGGGACACCCATCGGTGGCCCTACCGGTGTCCAGGATGCGCTCACGGGATCGAACCCAGCCTTCGTGAACTGCGGCTGCGTCCAGCGCACCGCAGGGGATCCTGTCAGCACGCAAACCGGGTACTTCGGCGAAAGCAAGACCGATCTCTCCACTCCTGGCCTCGGCTTACCCTTGAGCGTTACGCGCTCGTACGCCTCCGCCCTCGCGAATCCGTCCGGCCCCAACGCCTCAGCAGCCTCAAATGGACCCTTCGGTTGGGGCTGGACATACAATTACGGCCTCACCGCCGCTACAGATGCGGCCACCGGAAAAGTCACCATCGCCCAAGAAGACGGCTCCAAGGTCACATTCGCCCTCACCAACGGCACCTACACTGCGACGGCTCCCCGATTCGACGCGATCCTGACCAAAGCCGGGACAACTTACACTTACACACGGCGTGGAAACTCGGTGTTCTCTTTCGACAGCGTCACCGGAAGATTGACTAGCGAAACGGACCTCGCAGGCACCAAAGCCACGCCTGCCTACGCCACAACCTTGGCCTACGACAGTTCAGGACATCTGGCCACCGTCAAAGACCCATCAGGACGCACCTATACGTTCACGTGGACTGGAAACCACATCACAAGTGTCAAGGACACCGCAAACCGCCAAATCGACTACGGCTACGACGCCAACTCAAATCTGACTGATGTATATGGAGTAGGCACAACCCGCGCCGGTGGGTCAAAAGACAACGCCGATCACGCCCAATACGGCTACTCCTCCACACATCTGATCACCTCCATGCGTACACCTGCCAACTACGGCAAGACCGCATCACCGACGCCCATCACGACCATGATCTACGACAGCGCCGAAAGAGTAACTTCCCAAACCGATCCTCTGGGAAGAACGACGACTTTCACTTACGGTCCGAGCATCACGGCAAATCTGGCCAAGGGCCAAACCATGGTGACCGATCCGGCTGGCCACAAAAGCATCCATTCCTACGACGCCAACGGGCTGCTCACCTCGGAAACCAAGGGAGTCGGGACACTCGAGGCCGGAACCTGGACCTACACCTACGACCCCAGCACTCTCGGTATCACTACGTCCGTGGACCCCGACGGACACACGCAAACCTTCGCCTATGACGAGCACGGCAATCGGATCTCCGCCTCCGACACGGCCGGGAACACCAGCGTTGCCCAGTACGACAACGCAGGCCACCAGATTCTTACGATCACACCAACCGGCCTGAGAACGGCCACCGCCTACACACCAGCGGGAGTCCCCTCCGTCGTGACCGTCAGCCAAACAGTTCAAGACGCGGACTTAGGCAACCCCAAAGGCGGACCATCCGGTTCCAGCACAACAGCACGGACGGTTAGCTACGGCTACGCAGATCCGGCCCACCCCGCCGAACGGACCTCAACCACGGATGCCCGGGGCAAAACCACCACCGCGACATACGACGCCTTCGGCGATGTCACCAGCACAACCGATCCGCTGGGCAACAAAACACTCATGGGATACGCCACGGCCACCGGCTGGTTGACCAGCACCGTCACCGCGTCAGGGACCGCCGCAGGCACTGCGGTCACCTGCACTCCCCCAGCCAAAGGTTGCACATCTTATAAGCACGATGCGTGGGGCAACACCACAGTAGTCACTGACCCACTCGGCCACCGCACTACAACAATCTTTGATGCCAACGGAAACAAGACGAGCATCGTCGATGCCAACAACCACACCACAACCAACACCTTCGACGCGGCCAACCAAGCCATCAGCATCAAAGATGCCAACAACTCCACGACCAACACGTCTTACAAGCCCGATGGGCAAGTGGCCGACACCGTGGACGGACTTGGGAAGCACACAACCTACGGCTATGACGGCCAAGGTCGCCAAACCGCAGTTACAGACGCCAACGGCCACAAAAGCTCAACGACCTTCGACGCAGCAGGACTAAAAAAGACGCGGACTACGGCCAAAAACACCACGACAACGTATACCTATGACACTGCCGGTCGCCTCAGCGCGGAGGCATACTCTGATGGCACGCCAGGAACATCAGCAATTCGCTACGACTCCGCCAACCGTCGCATCACATTGAAAGATGGAACCGGAACAAGTACGTGGAGCTACGACGCTTTCGGTGAGATAACCGGCCACACCAACGGCGCCGGCGCAATCATCGGTTACGGATACGACGCCGCAGGAAACCTGACCAGCCTCCGTTACCCTGGACGGTCGGTTCCCGTTATACAGACCTACGATGACGCCGGACATTTGACCACCGTCACCGACTTCGCCGGCAACAAGACCACCATTGCCTACACCGCGGATGGCCAAGTCAAAAGCCTGGCCTATCCCAACGGCACAACGGTCACAAATACCCTGGATAACGCCGGAGCTCTCAGCGCTACGGCCCTTACAAAGGGCAGCACCACGCTGGCGTCCGTCAGTTACACCAGGGACAACGCCGGCCAGATCACCGTTCAAACTCCAACGGGACTCCCAGGGGCATCCGAAACCGACGCCTACAACCAACTAAACCAACTGACGGCCGTCACCACCGGCAGCACCACTTCGACCAACGCATACGACGCCGCGAGCAACGCCACCACCCTCCGTGGCGGAACCCAAACGTTCGACCCCGCCAACCAGCTTTGCTGGTCGTCGGCAGCGGTCGTGACCAACCCAGTGTGTGCCAACAAACCCTCCAGCGCTACGGGATTTACCTACGACATCAACGGCAACCGCATAGCGAGCACTCCCTCCGCCGGCGCTGCCTCTACCTACACGTACAACGGAGCTGACGAACTTACGAAAGCAACCGCTGGAACTGCAATAACAAGTTACGCGTACGATTCAAACGGCCTAAGAACCGGCAAAACCACGGGGACGGTAACAACGAAATTCACGTGGGACGACGGCAAGGTACCCAACCTGCTCACAGACGGCACCAACACCTGGATCCGCGGCCCAGGAGGCATTCCGCTCGAGCAAATCAACGGGACTCAGCTGCAGTTCTTCTTCACCGACCACGTAGGTTCAACACGGGCCCTCACAGACGCCAGCGGAAATCTCGCCTGTACGTACAGCTACGACGCGTACGGCAAGACCACCGGCCACACAGGAACTACGTCTACGCCCATCCAGTACACCTCCGGCTACACCGACACCGAAACGGGCTTCGTCTACCTCCGCGCCCGATACTACGACCCCACGACCGCCCAATTTCTGACGAAGGACCCTGCGTTCCAATGGACTCTCCAGTGGTACGCATACACGTCCAATAACCCCATCAACCGAGTTGACCCCACGGGGCTGGATTGGTGGAATGACCCGGGCTTCTATGACGGCGTATCAGCCGTTTCCGGCATCGTGTCCGGCGTCTCCTCGATGGTTGCCATTGCGTGTGTGATGGCTGTCATAACAGCAGAATGCGCACCGGTCGCCGAGGGCGTTGCCGAGGGTGCGGCTACAGTAACATTAGCGGCCGATCTATTATCCGGGATATCCAATAACTGGCAATTGAACCCGACTACTCTTGGAATAGATGCTCTCGGGGTACTCACAGGCGGTGTTGGATTCATACCCAGGGTTCCGGGAGTTTCCAAAGCCGCGTCCACCATCATCAACGATCTCGGTCCGGGCCTGGATTTCTTTGGAGGCTCAATGTCCTTAGGAACTGCGGCAGCTACAGCCGCAGGTATTTATCACAGAATGTGCGGTGGGTAATGTATTCATATTCAGACAAGTTGGCAGCCACAGGAAAGTACAGCAAGGAAACTCTGAGGGGGTACGACAAGTTCCAGTGGGGCATGCTGATCAGGACCGGCGTTTTTCTTGGTCTGCTTGTCATTGTCACGGTCCCCTTAGCCAGCTTCAGACCAGACCCTAAGGGCCCGATCGCCGCAATCGGCATGGGCCTAATAGGTCTGACCCTCCTCACCTACATCATTCTAAATTTCGTCGGAGTCTGGAAGATCATGCGCCTCTTCGCTCTGGACCGAAAGCGGCGACGGCAAGGGCTACCCCTCGACCAGCCTGACGCCGGCACAGCTGGAACTACACCCAACGGCAGCCCGACGGTCAGGCACTGAAGGCCCGTCGCATCAGCCACCGTCGCGCAGCCAGAGCAGGTGAGTTTCGGACAAGCGTCCATCCGAGCGGATATCCAGGCTGGGGAGGAAGGGGGATAACGTCGCACAGTCCCGGTTCCCTGCCGGACGGTCCGTGGCAAGTGCTCACGACCAAACCGACGAACAATTTGCAAAAATCCCCTGGATATAATCCATTCGTTGGAGTATCCTCGTTTTGGGTTATTCACGGCTTCTGGGCACTGGCCAAACACCCCACTTCGGGACTCCCCACTCGCACCGCCTCGCCCTGAACCGTCATGCCGCCGATCCGCCCGGAGCAGGCCGACTCACAAGGTCCTGCTGCCCTCGGCACGGCATCGGCGAACGCATTGTTGATTGCTTGCAGCGCGAGAAAGATCCTCCCATGGACATCCCCAACGTCCCCAGCACCCTCCTTGACCCTGTCCCCCATCACCCCTCAGCCATCCCTTCCCCTCCCGTGCCCGGCCCGTCGCCCGCCTCTTGGTCTTGGCCTTCAGAAGACTGGTGGCGCTGTTGGCGATCCGCCGCCGTCAGCGGCCGCTATGAAGGCAACCAAGCCGTCACCGGCCCGGTGGGCAGCGCCCTTGAGTTGAGGCTCGACGTCGATCCCCGCCAGGGCGTGGAATCTCCCGTTCTCAACAAAGTCAGTGGCGATTTCTTCAGCACCCGCCAGGTGAAAGTCGGCGGCTTGACGCAGATCGTGAAGACCTACGTGGAATCGTGGATCGTCGATGCCCCTGTGGTGACCATGACCCGCTCCGACGCCCACATCACCGGGACCGTCCGGTATTGGAAGGGCACCCACCCCACAACCACCGTGGACATTACTGTGACGTGGTCCCACGGCGCCATCACCGGAGCGGTTGCAACGTTCACCGGCGGCGGCGTTGCCGGGCAGCCATACGCGTGCACGTACCGCTCCGACTGTTTCAGGGACGTCAATCTGGAACTGGATTACTGCCAGTCGGTGGACATCGAGCCCAAGGTGCCCATCTACAACAGCCATGCACACAACAACCGCCCCGCCGACCTTGCCGAGCGGACGTTGACCATCGAGTCCTCCTATAAGGACGCCGGAGTTTCGGTCACCATCGACCCCGCGCACACCGTGATCGACGACAGCGCCGCAGGCTTCGCCTCGTGGAGTGTCGGTGAACTCCACGACGCCATGGAAACCTCGTTTGGAAAGTACAACTCGGGCTGGCCCGCATGGAACCTGTGGGGCGTGCAGGCAGGTCTTTTCGACAGCGCGGGCGTAGGCGGGATCATGTTCGACGCCGCAGCTGGCTTCGGCGGCGCGGGCCGCGGACCCGATCGCCAGGGTTTTGCTGTCTTCCGCAACCACACATGGTTCACCAACCTCGTCACCAACCCGTCAACGCAGGACCAAGCCTGGGCCATGCGGCATTTCCTCTACACCTGGGTCCACGAAGCCGGCCACGCGTTCAATTTCCTGCACGCCTGGGACAAAGCCAGGCCTGATGCGTTGTCCTGGATGAACTACGACTGGAAGTACGATCAGCGCAACGGCGCCGATACCTTCTGGGCCAACTTCCGCTTCCGCTTTGACGACGACGAATTGCTCCATATGCGCCACGGCGACCGTGCCGCGGTGATCATGGGCGGCGATCCGTGGGCCTCCGGCGGGCACCTTGAGTCCCCTCCCGGTGCCATGACGGTGTCCGGTCCCGGGAGCGACGTGGAGCTGACTCTGTCCGGCAAGAGCTACTTCGACTACATGGAACCGGTGGCCCTTGAATTCCGCCTGCGGAACACCAGCGACGCTCCCGTGTTGGTGGATGGCCGCTTGGATCCGCGGTACGGCAACACAACCGTCTACGTCCAGAAGCCCGACGGAACAGTCGTGCTGCACGAATCGGTGGTGTGCTTCTACGGATTGCCGGAACTGGTGACGCTGGCGCCCGCCGGCAACACCGACGGGAGCGACCGTTACAGCCAACTGGTCCAGCTCGCTTATGGCACTGTGGGCTTCGCCTTCGACCAACCCGGCCAATACCTGGTCCGGGCCGTCTACAGCACCGATGGCGTGGTCCAGGCGTCCAACACCTGGCCATTGCGCGTTGGCTTCCCGGTCACGAAGGAAGAGGACCGCTTCGCCCCCGAGTTCTTCACCCGGGAGGTTGGCCTCACGTTGGCTTTCGAAGGTTCCATGTCGCCGCACCTGAGCAAGGGCCTGGACACCTTGACCGAGGCTGCCGAGCGCTTCAGCGGCGAGCCTTTGGGCGTCAAGGCGGCTACCGCCGTCGCGCAGTCCGTAGGAGACGACTTCTATCGCCGCAAGGAGGACAAGATGGTCAAGCACCACAGCGCCGACCCCGGGCGTGCCCTTGCATTGACGGACGCAGGCCTGGCCACGTTCCAGCAGGAAGGTACGGCCAGCAGCAACCTGGCCTACCGCAACCTGGTTGAGCTGCGAACTCAGCTGCACGTGAAGGCCGACGATTCGGCGGCCGCGAAGTCCGAGGTGGAAACCCTCGCGAAAGATTTGGGAACCCGCGGCGCCAATCCCACCGTGGTGGCCCAGGTCAAGGAACTCGTTCCCTCCACTCCGGCGGCCCGTTCCCGCCGGTCGGCTCCGAGGAAGCCTGCCAAATAGTCGTCGGATGACTCTTTGACACGTGGCTCCCCAGCAGCCGGCGACGGCGGCACCCGCCCTTGGTGCCGCCGTCGCTCCTTGCTTACTCGGCGATGTCCTCGGCCCAGAGTTCGGGGTGTTCGTGTTGGAAATTCCGCATCATCTCCACGCAACGGGGGTCGTTGAGAACCACCACGTCCACCCCGCGTGAGCGCAGGAGGTCGAACTCGCCGGGGAATGTCTCTGCCTCGCCAACCACCACCCGCGGAATCTTGAACTGGATGATGGTTCCGGTGCACATGGCGCACGGCGCCAACGTTGTGTACAGCGTGGTGTCGCGGTAGCTCTTCTGGCGGCCGGCAGCCCGGAGCGCGGACATCTCTCCGTGCGCGATCGGATCTCCATGCTGCACGCGCTCGTTGTGGCCGCTCGCGATGACCTCCCCTCCCCGGGCCAATGCTGCCCCAATGGGAATCCCTCCCTCGCTGAGGCTCTTCTGCGCCGCTTGGTAGGCGGCCTCGAATGCGGGGTCTGTGCTGGGGATCGAGTGAGTCATGGGGGCAGTCTAAGGCGCCTTCGCCCGAAATTGTCGGTGGCCGCTGATAGCTTGGCAGCAAGGGTTCAGCTTTGCTCGTCGTGAGGAGTAGGTCACCGTGTTCTTTCTCGATCCGGAGAAACCGGGTGCGCCGCAAGACCTGGTCTTCTCGGCCAGCGACCTGGTCATTGCGGCTACGTGCGAGTACCAAGTGCTCCGCAAGCTGGACGAGAAACTTGGCCGTTCGGCTGTCCCGGCTTTTGCCGCGGACGCGATGCTGGAACGCACCGCCAGGTTGGGCGACGTTCACGAGCACAAAGTGCTGGACGAGTTTGTGGCGGAATTCGGGCCGTGGGATGCGGCTACTGGAAGAGGCGTGTACGACGTCGTTCCCGCCACCGCGATGGATCGCGCCAGCCTTTCGGCCAAGCACGCGGAATCCATCGGGGCCCTCCGGTCCGGTGCGGACATCGTGTTCCAGGCTGCCTTCTTTGACGGCGTTTTCCACGGCAGGTCAGACTTCCTGGTCAAGAAACCCGGCGGCACCTACGCCGTCTTCGATACCAAGCTGGCGAGGCACGCCAAGGTCACGGCGCTCCTGCAATTGGCGGCCTATGGAGACCAACTGCTGCAAGCGGGGATCGCGCCGGACCCAACCGTGACGTTGGTCCTGGGCAACCGCGTCCACTCGGACCACCCCTTGTCCGAAATACTGCCCGTTTTCAGGGAACGCCGGGACCGGTTCCTCAGGATGACCGCTGAGCACATTGACTCATCCGGCCCGGTTCAGTGGGGCGATCCCCGCTGCACGGCCTGCGGTCGCTGCGATTACTGCGCCGAGCAGGTGCTTCTGCACCGCGACCTCCTCATGGTGGCCGGCATGAGGATCAGCCGACGGAAGAAGCTGATTGAAGACGGTGTCACCACCATCGACCAACTTGCCGGCCTTCCAGCTGAGGGCGACCACACTTTGCTTCGCCTGCGGGAACAAGCGCAGCTGCAGACCGGCACCGGTACGCCGGACGGAACGGTCAAGTACACGGACAAAGCCGGGGCAGCCAAGTCCGTGAGCTACAAGATCCTTGCGGACAACACCCTCGGCAGGCTCCCTGCGCCGGATCCCGGCGATATCTTTTTCGACTTTGAAGGCGATCCCCTGTGGCAGGATCCTGTTACCGGAAAGTGGGGCATCGAGTACCTCTTTGGCGTCATCGAGAACCCTGCGAAACCCGGAGCAGAACCCGTCTTCCGCCCCTTCTGGGCCCATTCACGGGACCAGGAACGGCAGGCCTTTGTGGACTTCCTGGAGTACGTGGCCAAACGGCGCGCCCAATACCCGGGCATGCATATCTACCACTACGCGGCCTACGAAAAGACGGCGCTTCGCAACCTGTCCCTGACGCATGTGGTGGGCGAAACCGCCGTCGACGATCTTCTGCGGCAAGGCGTGCTGGTGGACCTCTACGACACCGTGCGGCACAGCATCCGGGTCTCCGAAAATTCCTACAGCATCAAGAAGCTTGAGCCCCTTTACATGGGCCAGCACTTGCGGTCCGGAGACGTGACCGACGCCGGTGCCTCCGTGGTTGCCTACGCCGACTACTGCACGGCCCGGGACACGGGACAGGCCGGGCAGGCTACGGCTATTTTGGAGAGCATCCGGGACTACAACGAGTACGACTGCCTCTCCACTTTGGCATTGCGCAACTGGCTGCTGGACCGCGCGGCCGAGCGGTCCATCGTCCCGGGTGGGCCGGCAGGGGAAGAGCCCTCGGAAGAGGCGGAAAGGTACGAGGCCCCTCCGGAAGAGGCAGCCCTGTTCGAATACCTGGACGGTTTGCCGGAAGAGGACCGGTTCACTCCTGACTCGCGGGCCATCAGCATTGTTGCAGCGGGCGTCAGGTATCACCGCCGCGAGGACAAGCAGCATTGGTGGGGGCATTTCGACCGGCTCGAAAAGCCAACCTCCCAATGGGACGACGGCCGCGACATCTTCATCGCTGACCGTGCCGAGTTGCTGCAGGACTGGACCAAGCAGGGGCGCAAGAACCCGGTTCGGCTCGTGAAGCTCGTTGGTCGCTCGGGTGATGGTGCCGGCCTGGAACCGGGCAGGAAGTACTTCCGGATGTACGGTCCCCCCTTGCCCGAGGCATTGGTGGCCAAGGAGTCTTCAGTGCTGGGCAGGGCGGGTTGGAGCGGGACGGAAGTGGTGGAGGTCGGCGAAGACGGTGACCTCGAATCCGTGACCATCTCCGAACGGCTGCGCAAGGATTCCACGGAGTTCAGCCAACTACCCATGGCTTTGACCCCGGACAGCCCGATCGCAACCACGGGCCAGCGGGATGCTCTGGCAGTTCTGGCCACCAAGCTTCGGGCTTCGCTCCCGAAGTGGCCGAAGGGTGCCGCCCTGGACCTGGTCCGCAGGCAGCCGCCACGGCTGGGAACGCTGGTGGAGCTTCCTCCGGTGGCCGCTGGACCCGACGGGTACATCGACGCCATTACCTCCGCCGTCAAAGATCTGAACCACTCCTACCTGGCCGTCCAAGGACCTCCCGGGAGCGGCAAGACCTACGTCGGAGCCCATGTCCTGGCTCGCCTTGTGGCGGACGGTTGGAAGGTCGGGGTGGTCGCCCAGTCCCACGCCGTAGTGGAGCACATGCTGTGCGCAGCCGTGGAGAAGGCGGGCGTGGATCCGTGGCTGGTGGCCAAGGAAGTCAAGCACAACGATCCCGTGCCGTGGAACGGGTGTGGGAAGGCCGACGTCCAGGACATCCTCTCCAAGCCGGGAGGTGCGCTGATCGGCGGGACGGCGTGGACTATGGTGGGAAGTACCGTTCCCGCGGGGTGCTTGGACCTGCTTGTCATTGACGAGGCCGGGCAATTCTCGCTGGCCAACACCATGGCCGTCAGCCGGGCCACCAAACGGCTCCTGCTCCTCGGAGACCCCCAGCAGCTGCCCCAAGTCACGCAGGGTACGCATCCCGAACCCGTTGACGAGTCCGCGCTGGGGTGGCTGTCCGACGGCTACAACACCCTCCCGCCGGAGCTCGGATACTTCCTGGCCCACTCGTGGCGGATGCACCCGGCTCTTTGCCATGCCGTCTCGGTCCTGTCCTACGATGGCAGGCTTGAGGCAGCCCCGGCGGCGTCAAAGCGACACTTGGAAGGCGCCGGGCCCGGGGTTGCCTGTGTGTACGTTGACCACACCGGAAATTCAACGTCCTCCCCCGAGGAAGCCGCCGAGGTGGTGCGGCAGGTACAGGCACACCTTGGTCTCCCCTGGCTGGACCCCTCCGAAGAGCACGATGGTCCGCGCCCCCTGATCGAGACGGACATCCTGGTGGTCGCGGCGTACAACGCCCAGGTCCAGCTCATCAAGCACCAGCTCCGTGCGGCCGGGCTCGGCGCGGTCCGGGTGGGTACCGTGGACAAGTTCCAGGGCCAGGAAGCCCCCGTAGTGATCGTGTCCATGGCGGCATCGGCCGCGGGTGAGGTCCCCCGGGGCATGGAATTCCTGCTCTCGCGCAACCGGATCAATGTGGCGGTGTCGCGCGGTAAGTGGCGTGCCGTCGTCGTACGTTCGCCCGAGTTGACCAACTACCTCCCGACGCATCCCGAGGGCCTTGAGAACCTCGGCGGTTTCATCGCCCTCTGCTCACCCAAGTAGGTCGCATTTGTGCGCGTTTTGACGGGGCGGTTTCTAGCGGTTATCGCAACAGGAAGGTTCTGATCATCTCATTTGGGGTGCAGAAGTCGAATCGTTGGCGTGGCCGGTCGTTGAGTTCGTGGGCGACGTAGTCGAGGTCGGTTTGGCTGTAGATGCTTAAGTCTGTGCCCTTGGGAAAGTATTGGCGCAGGAGCCCGTTGACGTTTTCGTTCGAGCCGCGTTGCCAGGGTGAGTGGGGATCGCAGAAGTAGATGTCGATATCGGCTGCGATCTTCATTTCCTTGTGCTTGCTCATTTCGATGCCTTGGTCCCAGGTCAGTGAGAGCCTCAGTTCGTCGGGCAGGGCGCTCAGTTTGCTGATCAGCCCGTCCCGGACGGACTCGGCGCGGTTCTGATCTGTGGGTACGTGGACGAGCATCACGAACCCTGTGGTGCGTTCGACAACGGTGCCGATGGCGGTTTTGCCGTCCTTGCCGACGATGAGGTCTCCCTCCCAATGCCCTGGTACCGCACGGTCTTCGACCTCGGCGGGGCGGTCAGCGATCATGACCATGCCTGGGATTCTGCCGCGGCGTTCGTCGGGGCGGCGTTGGGGTTTGCGCAAGGTCCGGCCGGTGCGCAAGTTCTTGAGCAGTTCCCGTTTCAGTCCGCCCCGGGACTCAAGATAGAGGGACTGGTAGATGGTCTCGTGTGACACCCACATCTCCGGGTTGTTCGGGTGGTCCTTGCGGAGCCGGCCGGCGATCTGGGCCGGTGAGTCCTTCCTACGGAGTCGCTTTTGGACTTCCTTGCGCAAGGCTTCGTTGCTTTTGAGCTTAGCGGTCTTGGGCCGGGCTGCCCTTGCGTGGGCCCGTGCATGGGCAGTAGTGGCACGGTAGTAGTAGACCTCATCAGCGTTCCGGCGCAGTTCCCGGGAGATCGTCGAGGGCGACCGGCCCAGCCGTTTGGCGATATCACGGATGGATTCCTTGCCTCTGAGCAAAGCGATCTGCTCGCGTTCATCAAAGGACAGCGAACGCCCCGAAAGGGTCCGACCCCTGCGGGGCCGGACCCCTCCCGAGGATCTCAGTTCACGCCGAACGGTCGTGACGGACCAGCCGACGGACTCGCCCGCTTCTTCAAAACGGGAGCCTTCCGCTACCTGCTGCCAGAACGACTGAACAACCTCAGCAACCAAACGACTGGAGAACTTCACCATGGCAATCGACACCCTTCAATAATCAGGTGTTGCGATCACCGCATGATTCGAAGGGCTCAGAACGCGCACAAATGCGACTTACTTGGGAGTCGGGAGGAGGGCCAGGGCTTCGTCCAGCACACGTCCGAAGTTCGCGGGATCGTGCGCGAAGCGGCCCAGGAAAAGCCCGGATACGCCAGTGAGCTGCGGCAACAAGCCGGGCTTTGCAGAGCCGCCATAAATGACCGGCAGCTGACCCAGACCGTGCTTGGCCAACAGGCGACGCAACCGCGACACAACCTCCGAGACATACCCAACCGAAGCAGGTTCCGCCGCGCCGATGGCCCACACCGGTTCATAAGCAATGGCAAGTTTCCCTGCGAGAGCCCAATCGCCGGACACGGCTTCGGCGATCTGCCCCAACACATAGTCCGCGGCCGCCTGCGGGGACACAGTTTCCGCCTCCCCCACGCACAGCAGCGGCGTCAAGCCGGAGTCGACGGCGGCACGCACCTTCCGCGCGATCATCGCCTCAGACTCGGCGAACCACTGGCGCCGTTCGGCATGCCCGATTTCAACGAGGCCCACACCGATCTCGGCCAGCATCGACGGTGACACCTCCCCTGTCCACGGCCCGTCCTCCCACCCGCAGTCCTGTGCACCGAGCACCAACGGCGAATCCGCCACGAGCTCCAAAGCGGCAGGCAGTACCGGGAACGATGGAATGACAAACGGGACTACCCGCCCGGCCGCGAGGGCCGGACGGGCGTCCACTTCTTTCACCAGTTGCTCCAACCACGCCAGGGATTGCGCGTAGCCAAGGTACATCTTGGTGCTGACCCCTACGTACAGGGTCCCGGTCCCAGAAAACGTCACTTGCCCAGCAGCTCGTCTGCCTTGTTGGTGAAGGCACGCGTTCCGAACATCATGATCGCCGCGAGGAACGGCAGGACACCGAGGGCGTAGACGCCCATGGTTCCGGTGTCCGAGGCCGTGACTTCGTTGACCGTGGTCCGCAGGATCGGCGCCACGAAGCCGCCCAGGTTACCGAGGGAGTTGATGAGGCCGATGCCCGCAGCAGCCGCTGTTCCGGTGAGGAACGCCGTCGGGTAGGACCACGCGATGGGACCAATCGCCAGGAAGCTGCACACCGCGAGCGTAATGAAGATGATGCCGAGCGTGGGCTGGTGGTTGGCCCCTGCCCACGCCGAACCGAAGATGCACAAGCCCGTGGAGACGAACAGTGCCGTACCCCAGCGGCGGCGGCGGAGAACCGTGTTGGCGGCCTTGCCGATGAAGAAGCAAGCGAAGATGCCGAAGAACCACGGGATGGCAGTCAGGAGTCCGACGGCGAGCCCCACCTTCTGGCCCGTCAGCTGGGCCACCTGCTGGGGCAAGTAGAACGTCACACCGTAAACCGCGATCTGCAGGCAGAAATAGATGACGGTGAAGTACCAGACTTTGCCGTTCCGCATCGACGCAAGGACCCCGCGGGGACCGGATTCTTCCTTGACGGTATCTTCCAGGGCCATGACGTCCGTGAGTGCCGTCTTCTCCTCCTTGCTCAGGAACTTGGCTTCCTGGGGGCTGTTGATCAGGAAGAAGAATGCTGCGACACCGGCCAGGACTGCCAGCATGCCTTCGACGAAGAACATGACCTGCCAGCCGGCGACACCCGGAACCTGGTCGCCGATATTGATGAGCCAACCGGACAGCGGAGCACCGATCATCTGCGAGAACGGCTGGGCCAGGTAGAAGATGGCAAACATCTTCACGCGGACCTTGTTGGGGAACCAAGCCGCGAGGAACATGATGACGCCCGGGAACAGGCCCGCTTCGGTCACACCCAGCAGGAAGCGCAGGATCACGAACGAGGTTTCACCCTGCACAAACGCGAAACACGCGGATACGATGCCCCACGTTACGGCGATGCGGGCAAGCCACACCTTCGCTCCGAACTTGGTGAGCAGCAGGTTGCTGGGGATTTCAAACAGGGCGTAGCCAATGAAGAAGATGCCGGCGCCGAGGGCGTAGGCACCTGCTGTGATGCCTTTGTCCACGCCGAGGGCAGCCTCCGCGAAGCCCACGTTGGTGCGGTCCAGGAAGGCCACCACATACAGGATGACCAACATTGGCATCAGCCGGAATGAAGCCTTGGATATGGCCGACTTCAAAATCGGCGAATCCAGCAACTCCTTGGTGGAAGTTGAGGCAACGGACATCGAAACTCCTCTTTGAGTAGTCAGTTGGGGGGTGATGGATTTAAGTGCGCGCCATCAGCGCGGGTAGAAGATGAGCACCATGCCCACGATGCAGGCGACGACGCCCACGGCGAAGTAGATCTTGCGTTCCTTGGTCCAGGCCCTCATGTCGGGCCTAGTGCATGTACAGTCCGCCATCCACATTCAGCGTCTGGCCGGAGATGTATCCGGCGTCCTCGCTGATGAGGAAGGCGATGGCTGCGGCAATGTCGCGGGTGGAGCCAACGCGGTTCACCACGAGGTCCTTGACCAACTCGTCCTTGCGTTCGTCGCTCAGGGTTCCGCCCATGATGTCCGTGTCGATCGGGCCGGGAGAGATCGCGTTGACGGTGATGTCGAATTCGCCAAGCTCACGGGCGGTGGCACGGGTCAGGCCGATGACGCCGGCCTTGGCCACCGAGTACGGGGTTTTCGAGAAGGTGCCGCCACCGCGCTGCGCCGAGACCGAGGAGATGTTGACGATGCGGCCGATGCCGTTCTTCACCATGGACTCGGCCACACGCCGGGTAGCGAAGTGCACGCCGTTGAGGTTGATGCTCAGCACCCGGTCCCACTCCGCGGGCTCGAGTTCCAGGTAGCCGATGGGTGAGCTGACGCCTGCCACGTTGGCCAGGGCCACGATCTGCGGCAGTTCGGCCTCGAGTTCGTCGATCGCAGCGCGGACCTCGGCTTCGCTGGCCACGTTGGCGCCGACGCCATGCGCCTGGACACCGTATTCGGCCGCGATTTCCTTGGCGGCGGCTTTGCAGGCGGCGTCGTCGAGGTCAATGATGCCGATGTTCCAGCTCTGTGCGGCAAGGTAGTTGACGGTTGCACGGCCAATGCCGCGTTCGGACACAGCGCCGGTAACGACGGCGGTGCGTGATACGGGGAACGTCATGTGTTTTCTCCTGTAAGAGTTAGTTGATCGGTGCCGGGCCAAGCTCTTCAATGAGCTTTTGCATGGCCACATAGGCCTTGTTGCGGTAGGCGATGAGCTCCGGGGTCCGTTCGGCGGGAACGTTGAGGAAGCCGGCACCGGTCTTGGTGCCGAGTTTGCCTGCTTCCACCAGGTCGGAGAGGATCTTCGGCGTCGCGAAGCGCTCCGGGAACCCGGTTTGCAGGGACTTGTAGCAGAAGTTGTAGACATCCAAACCGGCCATGTCAGCGATGGCGAACGGCCCAAAGAACGGCAGGCGGAAGCCGAACGTCGTGCGGACCAGGGTGTCGACGTCGTCCGCTGTTGCGATGCCCTGCTCCACCAGTTGCGCCGCTTCATGGAAAAGCGCGTACTGCAGGCGGTTGAGCACGAAACCGGTGACGTCCTTGACGACGGCGGTCTGCTTGCCGGCTGCGTGCACGAGGTCCCGCGATGCGGAGACCGTGTCCACGGATGTCCCGGCGTGCGGGATGATCTCCACGCCAGGGATGAACGGAGACGGGTTGGAGAAGTGCACGCCCAGGAAGCGCTCCGGGCTGGTCACTGCCTCAGCCAAGGCGGCGATGGAGATCGTGGACGTGTTCGAACCGATCACGGCATCCGGGCGGGCGGCGGCGCTGATCCGGGCCAGGGTTGCGTGCTTGATCTCGAGCACCTCGGGAACGGCTTCCTCGATGAAGTCGGCGTCGGCAACGGCTTCCTCAATGTCCTTTGCCGCCCAGAGGTTCTGCTTGAGGATCTCCGTGGAACCTGCGGGGAAGAGACCGTCGGCGATGAACTGGTCCGACTCCTCCAACAGGCGGTCGTAGTTCTTCTGGGCCACCTCGGCAGAGACGTCCGCGAGGGCCACGCGTGCACCGCCGAGCGCCAGCACCTGGGCGATGCCGCCGCCCATGTAGCCGGAGCCAACGACGGCGATCTTCCGGGCCTGGGTTTCTGTTGACGTCATGATCAGACTGCCTTCGTGTAGTCGGGTTCGTAAGAGCAGATCGCATCCACCTTGGCGGCGGAAGCGGAGGTTTCATCGAAGCGGTGGTCGAGCCACTCCCCCACGAGCTTCTTGGCCAGTTCGAGGCCGATGACCCGCTGGCCGAGCGTGAGTATCTGGGCGTTGTTGCTGAGGACGGAGCGCTCCACGGAGTAGCTGTCGTGGGCGGTGACGGCACGGATTCCCGGGACCTTGTTGGCCGCGATGGCGACGCCAAGGCCAGTGCCACAAATCAACAAAGCACGGTCGGCTTCGCCCTCTGCCACCTTTCGGGCAGCATCCACGGCAACGTGCGGGTAGGCGGTGGAATCGTTGGCACCGACTCCGACGTCCGTTACGGAAGCGACGCGGGGATCGGCTTCGAGCAAGGCTTTCAGCGCGTTCTTGTACTCGACGCCCGCCTCGTCATTGCCGACGATAATCCGCCAGCCTTCAGTGGTGCTCATGCTTCTGCTCCGTTTCCGGCCTGTGCCGCGGAGGCGGGGGCCAGTTGTGAATCGATGAATTGTGAGATGCGTGCCGTGATCAGTCCGAAGGAGACCGCGCCCGGATCAGGATGGCCGAGGCTCTTTTCGGCCAGCGGACGTGCCCGGCCCTTGAGCGGGCGCAGTTCGGCGGTTGCTGCGGCAGCGGATTCGGCCGCCGCAGCGGCCACTGCCAGTGCCCGGTCAACCGGCGCGCCGCCGTCGAGCTCTGCCAGGAACGCGTCCCGGAACGGCAGGAGGGCATCCACCATGGTCTTGTCGCCCGCTTCGGCCTTGCCAAGTTCGGTGATCGCACTGGCGAAGGCCGACACAGCGTCCCTGGCGTCCGCTGCACTGTAGGTCTCGCGGTTGCCGAGCGCCTGCCCGGCGGCGATGACCGCTGAACCCCAGAGCGCACCAGAGGTTCCACCGGCCTTTTCGCTCCAGGCTTCGCCGGCGTCCAGCAGAACCTTCGCCACCGAGGATCCCTCCGCAGCTTCTCCAGCCGACGCTGCAGCATCGACGCCGCGGCGCATGCCGATTCCGTGGTCACCGTCGCCGGCAATCGCGTCCAGCTTGCCGAGTTCGTCCTCATGTTCGACGACGACGTCCCTCACCTGGGCGAGCACGGCCACGGCCTGCCGCCCAAGTTCAGCAGCAGCCGTGGTGGGCTGCTCGCTCTCGGAGGTTTCGGCGTCGTCCGCCAACGCAGCGGTCCGGGGTGCGCGCGGTGCCATGCTTCCCCTGCGGAAGGCGGGCGTGTCGGCGGGCGCGGACCAGTACTGCTCCAGCTCCTCATCCAGCCACAGGAGCGTCAGGGACAGGCCGGACATATCCAGGCTGGTCACCAGCTCCCCACATTCCGGTTCCACGATGGTCAGACCCGCGGCGGCGAGGAGTTTCTCCACCTTGCCAAAGAGCAGGAAGAGTTCGTCGTACTTGACCGTGCCCAGGCCGTTGACGATTGCCACCACGCGGTCACCGGAATCCTCCGGCTTGTCCGCGAGCAGCTTGGAGACCAGGAGTTCTGCGAGCTCCGAGGCTGTGGGCATGGGGTGTTCGGAGATCCCGGGCTCGCCGTGGATTCCCAGCCCGAGCGACATCTGGCCTGCGGGAACGTGGAACAGCGGATCCTTGGCGCCGGGCAGGGTACAGCCGTCGAACGCCACGCCGAGCGAGCGCGTCCGGTGGTTGGTCTTGAGGGCCAAACGCTCGACGTCGTCAAGGTTCAGTCCCGCTTCCGCTGCGGCTCCTGCGATCTTGAAAACAGTGAGGTCACCGGCAATGCCGCGGCGCTTTTCAAGCTGGTCGATGGGCGCGCTGGCGATGTCGTCAGTGACAAGCACGGTACGGGTTTCGATGCCTTCGGCGTTGAGGCGCAACTGGGCCTGGCCGAAGTGGAGGACGTCGCCGGCGTAATTGCCGTAGCTCAGCAGCACGCCGCCGCCCGCGTTGGATGCCTTGGCCACCCGGTACACCTGACCGGCCGCCGGTGAAGCGAACATGTTGCCGCAGGCCGATCCGGCAGCGAGGCCGGGGCCTACCAGGCCCGCAAAGGCCGGGTAATGTCCCGAGCCGCCACCGATCACCAGGGCCACCTGGCCTTCGGGTATCTCGGTTGAACGGACCACGCCACCATCGAGCCGGGCAACGTAATTCCGGTTTGCCGCGACGAAGCCGTCCAGTGCCTCGTCGGCGAAGTCCGCCGGGTTGTCGAAGATCTGTGTCATGGTTTCCTAGACCCCGGCGAACTCGGACGTGGCGGGCTGCTGGCGTCCCTGGGCAACCTTGCTCCGGCCCAAGGCGTAGCCGTCCTTCTTGGGAAGGATGTGGCGGCGCAGGTAATCCTGGTTGCTGGCAGTAACGCTGAGTCCGTCGCCGCCGTAGTGCTCCACGCAGAGGATGCCTTGGAAGCCAACCGAGAGCGCGAACTTGAAGGCCTCGCGGTAGTTGATCAAACCGCTTTCCATGGGCGAAGGCATGGCGATGTAGCTGTCGCGGGCCACGTCCTCGTCGCGGATGTAGTTCTTCATGTGCCAGTAGTTGGAGTACGGCAGGGTCTTGTGGACCAGTTCACGCCAGTCCTCGATGGGGCGGTGCAGGCGGATCAGGTTGCCAAGGTCCGGGTTGAGTCCCACGTTGTCCAGGCCGATGTCCTGCACCAGCTGGACGGAGGAGTCGCCGGTGCCGAGGAACGTGTCCTCGTACATTTCCAGGGAAATGAGGATGCCCGCCTCAGCTGCGTGCTGGCCAAGTTCACGGATGCGGGAAACCGCGTTGTTCCAGGCTTCCTTGTCACCGAACGGGTCCTTGTAGCCCTCAACGGTCCAGAACCACAACTGCTTCTGCTGTTCCGGCGTGATGGCCTGGTGCAGGCCGAAGGAGACCACTTCGCAGCCCAGCTCGGCGGCGGCGTCGATGGTGCGGTGGCTGTAGGCGAGGTTCTCGGCCCAGTCCTGCTGGTGGATGACGCTGCGGCGGATGGCGGAAATGACGGGGACGCCGATGCCCACTTCTTCAGCTGCCTGCTTGAACTCCGCCAGGCGTTCCTTGCCGAGGTCGCCGGGGCGGACCCAGCTGTCCGTCAGGTCAGCGTTGGCGAAACCTGCGTCTTTGACTTCCTGGAGGACATCCGCCCATACGGAAGCGTCGGCGTCGTTGACCTGCTGGCCGGAGGCGTCAGAGCCTGGGAATTGGAGGAGGGCCGCCGTGATGGGCCAGTTTTCGGCGGTGTACGCCATGGGTGATCACTCCTTCGTGGAATCCTGTTTCCTATAGGATTTACGAATCGAGCTACGCTGTCAACCCTTTGCTGGAAACTTCCTAGATCCTATATGTCTTACAAATTTTTGTGAAGAGGATCACTGGGCGTGGCAGGCCCTCGGGTGTCCCGAGCGCGGCGCACCCCTTCCCGCCGGGCGCACCCGCAACCACAGGCGCCTCGGAGCGCTTCGCACCCCTTCCCGCCAACCGCCCCCGTAACCAGGGGTGCGCAGGGCGCGAACGGATGCGCCATCGACGCTCAACTGGTGCGAACGGCGCAAAGGAGTGCGCAACACATACTGGAGTGAGTGGCTAGTCCTCGGGAGCGTCGGCGATAGCGCGGCCACGGACTTTCTCAACGTGGTCGGTCATTGCTTGCGCCGCCCGCTCAGGGTCTCCGCTGGTCATGGCATCGAGGACAGCCTGGTGCTCCGCAATGGCCTGCTCCGCGTCGGTAATTCCCACTCCCCCGAAGAGCCGGAACCGCTGGATCTGCCCGCCCAGCGTGTTGTAGGCCGCGAGGAGGAACTGGTTGCTGGCCTGGGCCGCGATCAGTTGATGGAAGCGCTCGTCGGCTTCAAGGTAGCTGCGATACTCCGCGAACGACCCCCCGCGGGGCGCCCTCTTCAGGTCCTCAACGGCCTGTTTCAGCGCGTCGAGGCCCTGTGGCGTCATGCGCGAACACGCCAGTCGGGCATTGACGGGCTCGATCGACAGCCTGGCCTCCATGAGCTCCGCGAAATCCTCGCGCGTGAAAACCGGAGCCACCCGGTAGCCCTTAAGAGCCACACGCCGGACCATGCCGGTGTGCTCCAGCCTGGCCAAGGCTTCACGCACGGGAGTCGGCGAGACTTCGAGTTCCCGCGCCATGCCGTCGATGCTGACCGCAGCACCTGGCTCCAAGCGACCATCCATGAGCCACTCAAGCAGCGCCTCATAAACGTGGTCGGCAAGGACTTGGCGGCTCACGGGAAAGCCGGTACGGGCGGAGCTCGGGGAAGCTTCAGGCATGCCCAAATCCTATAGGAACGCCCCACGCAAACCCTCGAATATCCCCCAAACCCCGGCGATCCCAGCGTCACATTCCGCCCACCCTCCCCCAACTGGGTCGCATTTGTGCGCGGTTTGAGGCCGCAAAACCCCCCCAAAAGCGACCCAGGGCGGTTGCCCCCCCTTAACGGTACACGCCCGCAAAGAGAAGAG